>DATBHD010000248.1:0-2539 GCA_036557635.1 Gemmatimonadaceae bacterium | reverse complement strand
GAGCACGTTGATCTTCGAGATGCGCTCGATCTCGTTCCCCCACATCTCGACGCGCACGCCCTGCTCTTCATAGGCCGGGAAAATCTCGACCGTGTCGCCGCGGACGCGGAAGGTCCCACGCTCGAACGCGATGTCGTTGCGGCCGTACTGAATGCGAACCAGTGAGCGGAGGATGTCGTCGCGATCGATCCGCTGACCGAGCGTCAGCGTCACCATCTGCTCTTTGTACGAAACGGGATCGCCAAGGCCATAAATGGCCGACACGGTGGCGACGATGACGACGTCGTTGCGCTCCATCAGGCTCGACGTCGCGCGGAGGCGAAGCCGGTCGATGTCTTCGTTGATCGACGCGTCTTTCTCGATGTACGTGTCGGTCGTCGGCACGTACGCTTCCGGCTGGTAGTAGTCGTAGTACGAGATGAAATACTCGACGGCGTTGTGCGGGAAGAAGCTCTTGAGCTCTCCGTAGAGCTGTGCGGCGAGCGTCTTGTTGTGCGACAGCACCAGCGTCGGCCGGCCATGGGCTTTGATGACGTTGGCCATCGTCATCGTTTTGCCGGAGCCCGTTACGCCGAGTAGCGTCTGAAAGCGATCGCCCCGCACGAGCCCCGCCGACAACTCGGCGATCGCCTTCGGTTGATCGCCCGCTGGCTGGAAGGGCGCTTGGAGGTCGAATTCGGCGCGGTCCATGGCTGAGAAGATAACACCGGTCCTCGGGATTTGTTCGGTCATCCCGACGACGCAGCTTCGTGCGCCTGAATTAGACCTTCATGCGGTGTAGGCGGCGGGCGCCGGACCGGCGTCCACCAATCGCTTTGCCCGCGGTTCTACCTTCAAGTTGAGTCCTTCCAGCGTTCGCGCGCCGAGCAGTGCCATGTCGCCGGGGGCCCCGAAGACGACGTCGTCGGTCGCGACGGTGCCGCCAGCATACACCCGAGCCGAGCCGACCCATCTTTCGAGAATGGTGCCGTCGGCCTGACGAAACCGCCACACTTTCAATCGCTCGATGCCGAGCATCTCGAGGATCGTCGCCGGAACCCACGTCAGCTCCGCTCCGGTGTCGACGAGCGCGGCCTGCACGGTCCGACGCTCGCCTGGTCGCGCCGGGTTCTCGATCTCGATGTCGATGCGGAACGTCCCCATGTCGCCTGACATATAGCCTCGGAAGCTCGGTTCACCGCCATCAGGCCGTTGCACGTCCTCTCAATCTACCGCCGCAAACTTGGGGTCGGAGAGACGGTCATGCCGCTCGCGCCCGCAAAGAGCAACGCGTCAGGCGTCCGTCGTGAGCCGTTCGCGGCGAGCGACGTCGGTCACGCCTTTTACGCGGCGCGTCGCGCGCATGATCTTCTCGAGGTGCGCGAGGTTCTCCACCTCGACGAGCATCGACCCGTTTGTCCGGCCGTCGATGCTGCGAAGGTCCATGCTCTTGATGTCCGTCCCGGTGGCACTCACCGCAGACGCGACGTCTGCGTACAAGCCGCGCCGGTCGTTGCCCTCGAGCGCGAGGCGGACCAGGAACCGCTCGCCCTGCGCCTCCTGCCAATCGATCTCGAGACGTCGCTCGGGCTCGTGCGCAAGCAACAGCAAGTTCGGACAATCCGCGCGATGGATGCTCACGCCGCGCCCACGCGTCACGTAGCCAACGACCGGATCGCCCGGTACCGGCTGACAACACTGCGCGTAGCGCACCATCAATCCGTCGACGCCTTGAATCCGCACACCCTTCGACGTGCGCGTCACCGCATCGACGAAGCGCTCGAACACACTCGGCTTCGGCAGCTCGCCCGGTTCCACTTCGGGGAACAGGTGCTTGATCGCGAGCGTGACGTTGACGTCGCCCTGCCCGATCGATGCGAGCAGATGCGTCGCGTCCGTGAGGCTGATCTCCCGCGCTGCCTTGTCGAGCTGATCGTCGTTCGGTTTGCTCAGGCGCCGCCGCTTCAACTCCCGGTCGAGCATCTCCTGACCGAGCTTCTCCGCCGACGTCTGCGCTTCACGCTTGAGAACCTGGCGAATTTTGTGGCGCGCGCGTCCCGTGCGGACGTGGGCGAGCCAATCGCGCGTGGGTTTGGCCGACGTCGACGTGATGATCTCGACCGTTTCCGAGTTGCGTAACGCACGCGACAGCGGCGCGATGCGCCCGTTCACCTTCGCCCCCGCCGTGTGCAGGCCGATCTCGGTGTGCACCGCGAACGCAAAGTCGAGCGGCGTCGCGCCTTTTGGGAGCTGAATGACGTCGCCCGTCGGCGTGAAGACGAAAATCTCGTCCTGATAGAGGTCGAGCTTCAGGAACTCGAGAAACTCGTCCGGCGTCTTGGCGTCCATCTGCAGCTCGAGCACCTGGCGGAACCACGACAGGTGGCGATCGAGCTCGTCGCTCTTCACGTCCTCCTTATAGCGCCAGTGCGCGGCCACGCCGTAGTCGGCCGTCTTGTGCATGTCGCGCGTCCGAATCTGCACTTCGTACAGTTGACGGCCGGGACCAAAAACGGTCGTGTGCAGCGACTGATAGCCGTTCGACTTCGGCTGCGCGATG
>DATBHD010000247.1:0-4136 GCA_036557635.1 Gemmatimonadaceae bacterium | reverse complement strand
ACCGGCCGATCCACTTAGCGTATTGAAGCGAATGAGTTTAGACGGTAAGAAGCAGGGCGTCAAGTGAGCCCTGATCGGATTTCTAAGGGCAAAATTGCGTCAGGGCTCGAGGCCCCAGGATTTCGGTACACGAATGGCGCGAATCAGAGTTCTCTCTGCGTGAGCTCACGCGACCGCTAGCACCTCAGCTGCTCTTGCCCAGCCTGTCTTCGCGTCGTGCACGAACATGAATGTCCAGTTCTCCGCCGCCGCGCGGCGGAGAACTGCCCGTTTTGTTTCGAGCGTCACGAGCGGCTCGACGTCGTAGCCCATGATCCATGGCAATGGCAAATGCGCCGTGGTCGGGATGAGATCGCCAATGTAGAGCATTCGCTCGCCCCCAGACTCCAGTAGCAAACTCTGATGCCAGGGCGTGTGCCCCGGTGTATGCACCGAGCGAATCCCCGCGACGATCTCCCGCTCCCCCTCGATGAAGTCGTACCGATGCGACTCGGCCAGGGGAACGAAGTTGTGAGGGAAGTAACTCCCCGCCGTGCGCTCGTTCGTGTGCGTCGCGAATGCGTACTCACCGGCCTGGACGACGTATTTCGCATTCACGAATGCGGGGCGCATCCGACCGTCGCTCTCGAGCACGGTGTTCCCGCCGGCATGGTCGAAGTGGAGGTGCGTGTTGATGACGAGAGCGACGTCCTCGGGACGCACGCCGATCTCGAGCAGGCCATCCTCGAGTGCGGTCGGTCCGCGCTCTCCTCGATTCTCGACGCCGTAGATGTCGTAGAACTTTTCGCTCTCTTTGTTGCCGGCGCCGGTCTCGATCAGCACCGGACCGATATCGTGCTCGATGAGGAGACAGCGCATGCCGAGCTGGATGCGATTGCGCTCGTCAGGCGTGATGCGCTTTTGCCAGAGCGGCTTGGGAACGATGCCGAACATCGCGCCGCCGTCGAGCTTCTGCCCGCCGGCTTGAATGGCGTGGATCGTCCACCGGCCGAGTGATCGCGTTTCGACGCGGGGCCCGAGCTGAGTCGGCGGCGGCGCGGTGATGGTGGCGGGACTCATGCCGTCGTGTCCTTGTCGACGGGTCGTGGCAGGGCCGGCGGACGCCGGTGGCGGTGCCGTTGCGGCGGCGGCGCGAGGAGACGCCGCTCGAGGTCGTCCCAGGT
The DNA here is from genome assembly GCA_036557635.1 of Gemmatimonadaceae bacterium. Classification (GTDB taxonomy): domain Bacteria; phylum Gemmatimonadota; class Gemmatimonadetes; order Gemmatimonadales; family Gemmatimonadaceae; genus AG2. The sequence goes on along the minus strand of DATBHD010000247.1, from coordinate 2,973 downwards.
GGCGCAGCCCTGCCGGCGCGCCTCGTCGAGAAGCCTAACGAGGACACGCGCCGTCGCGAGCGCGTCGCCGCCGGCGCGGTGACGGCGCGTGATCTCGACGTCATAGTGGAGCGCGACATGGTCGAGCGACCGGCGCCGCAGCGCCGGCAGCATCTTCTTCACGAGTCGCACGGTGCAGAGCCGGCGGCCGCCGAGCGTGCGGCCGGTCGCGCGCTCGATCTCCATGTTGAGAAAGCGCCAATCGAAGTTCGCGTTGTGGGCCACGAATACCCGGCCGTCCAGCGCGCCTAACAGCTGGTCGCAAATCTCGGCGAACACCGGCGCCGAGCGCACCATGTCGGCCGAGATATTCGTCAGGCTGCTGATCCAGGGTGGGATGCCGCGCTGGGGGTTGACGAGCGTATCGACCAGTGTCGTCGCGACGCCATTCCTGACCTCGACGACGGCGACCTCGGTGATCCGGTCGCCACCGGACATTCGCCCGCCGGTCGCTTCGACGTCGACCACGGCATACGTGAGGTCCGCGAGCGGATCGGTGGATGGACGTCCCAGGTCGCGCACGAGTCCCCAGCGCCCATCGGGCTCGCGCACGAACTGCCGTCGCCCCGCGAAGAGCGCCGCCGCCATGTGCTCGGCGACCGCCACAGGCATCGTCGGCAGCTGGCAGACGTGTGCGATGAGCGTTCGCGCATCGGTTGGCCCGGCGGTGAGATAGTCGGCGGCGCGCGACGTGAGTACGGTGTCGCGCGGCTGGACGGTAACGCCGCTCAATCCCACGGATCCTCGCGTTGCACCGGACAGGTCATGCAGCGCGGGCCGCCGCCGCCGCGGACGAGCTCCGAGCCCTCGAACGAAATCACGGCGCGGTCGCCCTCGCCAATCCGCTCCTCGCCCGTCAGAAAAGACGCACCACTGATGACGCGAAACCCCATCTTCTGCATTTCGTGAAGTGTGGCCTCGTTGCGCTGATAGGACATCACGACTCCCGGACGCAGCGCGACGAAGTTGCACCCCGATGCCCACTGCTCGCGCTCCTGCGTCGTGCGATGGCGTCCGCCGCAGGAGATCGGCTCCATCGGCATCCCGCACGCCTTGAGCGCGGCAAAGATGTTCGGCGGCTCCCGCAGCGTCGCTTCGCCTTTGTGCCAGTGCAGCACGGGCAGGCGCTCCGGCCCAATGAAGTGCGGCGGATAGACGACACACAGCTCCCTATCCACCTGAGTGAATACCATGTCGAGGTGAATCGCGGTCGTCACCTTCGGCATAACGACGACCAGAATGTCCGTCACTCCCGTACGTTCGAAAAAGAGGCTCGCCAACTGATCGATGCCCGCGGGGCTCGAGCGTTCGCTAAAGCCGATGAGGACGAGATCGTTGCTCAGCGGATGGACGTCTCCGCCCTCGAGCGTGTAGTTCACCCGGCGCTCGGACGCGCCGTCGTAGAGGATTCCCTCGTTCGCGAGCTGCGGGTGATGGAGGAAGATCGTCTTCATGATGATCGCTTCCGTCCATCGAATGGCGTACCGCATCGAGCCGACGAGCACGTGATTGCCCATCGCGGTGCAACTGTCGCGCGTGAAGAAGAGGTTGGGGAGCGGCGGCAGCACGTATCCCCACTCGTTGAGCGCCTTCGCGAGAGGACCGGGCGGCTCCTCGCGCCCCTCGATGAGCAAGCGAACGATCGTAGCGGCGTCGAGCTGGCTCAGGTCGCGCGCCAGGGGCTCGGAGGGCACGATGTCCATCGTCTCGCGGATGAGGAGCTCGCGTGCATCGGCATTGGCGAGCACGTCGGCGAGGAGGTCCCGCACCTGGTACACCTTCGCGAAGCGCTCGAGAATCGCGAGGAATCGGCGATGTTCGCGTTGCGCGCTCTCGGCGTCGATGATGTCGTCGTAGAGGAACTCGGCCCGATTGGTCGGTGTCACGGCGCAGAGCTCGGGACCCGGTGAATGCACGACGACCGACCGCAGGCGCCCGATCTCGGACGTAACATGGACCGACATTGCCCGAAGATAACCGAAGGGTAGTGGCTGGTGCAGGCGGAACGGCGTCCTTAACTTGTGAATTCGTTCACAAGCCGAGTTTTGAGCACCAGTGGCGAAACGCATCGCTGATTCGACCGTTCGACGTCTGTCCGCGTATCTGCGCTTCCTCGAAGACTTCGAGAGTCGAGGGCTCGAGACCATCTCGAGCGAGGAGCTCGCGCAGCGCGGCGGGACCACGTCGGCACAGGTGCGGAAGGACCTCTCCTTCTTCGGCTCGTTCGGGAAGCGTGGGTTAGGCTACTCGGTCCCCGAGCTCGCCGGTCGGCTGCGCGAGATCCTCGGCCTCGGGCGCGAGTGGAAGGTGATCATCATCGGCGCCGGAAAGATCGGCGCCGCGCTCGCGCAGTATCGCGGTTTTCGTCAGCGCGGCTTTCTCATTCTCGCGGCGTACGACGCCAACGACGCGAAGATCGGCCAGAAGCTCGAGGGGATTCCGGTGCGCGACATCGCGCAGCTCGAGCGCGACGTGAAACAGGACCGCCCCGACATCGCCGTGCTCACCGTGCCCGGCGACGAGGCGCAGAAGGTGCTCGACCGCGTCGTGAAGACGGGGATCAAGGCGATCCTCAACTTCGCCCCGACACAGCTCCAGGCTCCGGCCGACGTCACCGTGAAAACGGTGAACATGGCGATGGAGCTCGAGGGGTTGAGTTACGCGCTTACTAATCGCGAATAGTTGTCAGGCCGGCACGCCGCGTCGGACCGACAAGGTGGGAATCGCTGAGACCACTGATACCACGCTGGCACACGAATCAAACGCCTAACGCCGGAGCCGGAGCAGGCGCGCGAACTCGGTGGGCGAGAGCGTCTCGGGCCGCAGCGCGGGATCAACACCCACCGTTCTGAGAATCTGCTCCGCGCTTTCGGCATCGATCGACCACAGTTCGCGCAGCACCCGCCGCATTTGCTTCCGCCGAAGACCGAACGC
>DATBHD010000246.1:0-3461 GCA_036557635.1 Gemmatimonadaceae bacterium | reverse complement strand
TCGCGATCTCCGCGCCGGAGTTGCCGGCACCGACGATGAGGACATCTCCATCGCGAAGCTGGCCCGGATTGCGATACTCCACCGAATGCAATTGTCGAATTCGTGGATCCAGCTGCGACGCGAACGCCGGCAGCTTCGGCGTCTGGAAATTGGACATCGCGACGACGACCTGACGTGCCTCGATCTGTCGGGTTCCGGCGCGTACCACGAACCCTGAGTCGCTGCGTGTTAGGCGGTCCACGCGCACGCCGGTCTCGACGGGTAACATGAACCGCTTGGCGTACGCCGCGAGGAAGTCGGCCATCTCGTCTTTCGTCGGGAAGTACGTCTTGGCCGCTGGGAACGGCATTCCCGGCAATCCGTCGAACCACGCGGGCGAAAACAGCCGCAGCGAATCCCACCGATTCCGCCATACGTCGCCGACGCGCTCGTTTGCGTCGAGGATCACGAACGGCACACCGCGCTGCTTGAGTTGATATCCAACGGAGAGCCCGGCCTGCCCGGCTCCGATCACGACGACTTCGTTGTTGTTTGTCATGCCTCACGCTACGCGCTTCGTCAGCGCCGCGCGTCGGGCAAACAGCCCACGCCGCGCGAGCGTGAGGGATGGGTAATTCTATGTAGACGTCGTCCGGACGAGCTTGTGCTCGTACGCGTACGCCGTCGCGGCGGCTCGATTCGGCAGCCCGAGTTTCGTGAAGATGTTGCTCATATGCCGCGCGACGGTTTTCTCGCTGATGCGCAGCGCCCGCGCAATCCCTCGATTCGTCTTTCCCGCCGCAACGAGCGCGAGCACCTCGGCCTCGCGTTCGGTGAGCGCACCACCGCACTCGGCCACGACTGGATTCAGCAGCAAATCGACGCGCGCAGCGTCGGGCTTGGCGCCAAGCTCCTGGAAGGCGCGCTGAGCGCCGTCGAGCTCGAACGACGCCGTTCCTTCGTCAGCCAGCGCGCGCGCCGCCAACGCGATGAGAACTCTCGTACGACCAGCCTCGAATGGCGCTCCGAGGTCGCGCCACGACGCCAGCGCCGTGCGAAGATCGTCGAGTGCGGTGTGCGCATCGCCGCTCGCGAGGGACACAGCCCCGCGCGCGTGCGCCGCCGCTGCGGAGATGTATGGTGCGTTGACCGCCGACGCCACGTCGGACAGCTCGTGCGATGCCGCACGTGCCGCGTCGACGTCGCCGGCAGCGATCATGATCTCGACGACTGCCTCGAGCACGGGGACGCGTGTTCTCGTCCCCTGACGCTCGCGGAGCAGCCGTTGCATCGCGGCAGCTGCGTCGCTCAGACGGTCCTGCGCAAACCAGAGCTGCGCCAGCCCGGGATACGGTTGCCGTCCGCACTCGTTCGCCGACCGATACGCAGTCTCCGCTTCGGCAAACTCGCCACGAACGCGATGCAGCTCCGCGGCTCGATAGAACGCCGCGCCAGCCGCGGGCTGTCCCGGTGGATCGGCGAGCCACTCACACGCGCGCCGCGCTTCGTCCATGGCATCGCCCCACGCACCGTGCAGTTGCATGATCGCCGCACGATTCACGCGACATGCGCCCTGAAACGCAGCGAGGTCCGGCTGCGCCTTGCACCAGCGATGCAGCGCGTCGGTCCACTCCCCTGCGCGCCGGAGGTCGAACACTTCTTGACACGCGTCGATCACCGCGCAGTAGATCGCGCCGATGACGATCTGGTCGACCTCGTTCGACGTCACCGAGATCATGACCTCGTCGAGCAGCGACAGCCCCTCCGCGACTCGGCCGAGCTTGATGAGGGCTCGCCCCATTCCCATGCGCGCGAAGGCGATGAGGCTTCTCTCATTGAAGCGCCGGCCGATCTCGACGGCGCGCTCCATGTAGGCGAGACTCTCGGTCGGGTTCTTCGAGATCGCGCGAACGCCCTGGGGGAGCAAAAGGTACCCGCGCACCACCGAGTCGACCTGCGCTTCGTCGAGGACACGCCCGGCGCGCGCGAGCCATCCGCTGCCGCGTGCCGTCTCGCGCTCCATCATGAGCTCGAAGCCGAGCCAGAACGCGCACCGCGCCGCGCCTTCGGCGTCGGAGCTGTCGAGAAAAGCCTGATGCGCCCGCGTGGCAACGGCGTCTCGCTCGGCCACGCGGTTGAGCATGTTCGCGGTCTGGGCCCAGCGCTCGAGGTCGTGGGGCTCGAGCACGCCCTCGCCGTCAGCGGCGCTGAATTCTTCGAACGCCTCGGCCCACCGCGAGCGTTCCACCGCCGATCGGGCGCGCGCGACTTGGTCTTTCGCGAGAGGGCTTGGTGTGGCCGCCATGCTTGATACTATCGCCTTCGCCGGTGGAACGGTGGAACGGTCGCGGTTTTCGTTTGTCGTGTGTCGCAAAGAAATCTCGTGAATACATATAGCAGGAGTGCGTCCGTAAACCCCGAAGCCGGGAGGTCACACAATGGATTGGCATTTCGGAACGCGCAGAGCGCTGACTTTTGGTGCGGCGATAGTCGGGCAGACGCTAATCGCTTCCAGCAGCCCCGCTCAGGGATGCGAACCCATTCGGTTCACGACGCCGGTGAATCTCGGTGGTCAGGGGGAGGCCTACCAGCGAGGTGGCGAATGGCAACTCACGGTAGCATATCGGCGACTCGTGTCCACCGAGTTTTTCGTCGGAACGCAAGAAAACCCGGCGCAGGGGCCGGGCGGCGAGTCGCCCATTTTTAAGATCCATACATTCGTCGCGGACGCGGCTTACGCATTCCGTGACCGCTATCGGCTTCGCCTCAGCGTCCCCGTGAGCACCGGCTCAGAAACCCGCTATTGGCCCGATGGCGTGAAACGCACGCAGACAGCGACGGGTATCGGAGATGTGAGTGTCATGGGCGAGGTTTGGGTACTGGAGCCGCGGACACACCAAACTGGAAATGTCTCATTGGGCCTCGGAGTCAAAGCACCCACGGGAAGACACACCATCACCGGGCAGTTCTACACGGCCACCAGTGCGACGGCGTATCCCGCCGCCCAGCAGATTCAGCCCGGTGACGGCGGTTGGGCCGTGTTGGTTCAGGGCCAAGCGTTTCACGAACTTGCCTCGCGGGTGAATGCCTACGCGTTCGGCTCTTACATGGTGAGTCCCAAAGCACGGAGCGATGTGCGGCGAGTGCCCGTGACCGGACCTTTCTGGTCGGTCCCAGACGTATACTCGGCGCGACTTGGTGCAGCCTTCTTGGTGTTCCCCGAGCATGGGCTGACGATGAGCCTCGGCGGTCGAATCGATGGAATCCCCGTTCACGATCTGGTAGGCGGTGGCGACGACGACACCGTCAAACCGTCAGCCGTCATGGCGTTCGCCGACCCGGGATTGTCATTCACACGCGGACGCGGAACGTGGACGGCCAGTGTCCCCTATCGCTTCTATGTCGATCGACTAAAGAGTATTCAGGAACAGCGCACCGGCATGCTCAATGGCGGAGGGTTCGCGAAGTACCTCGTGTTCGTC
>DATBHD010000245.1:0-1673 GCA_036557635.1 Gemmatimonadaceae bacterium | reverse complement strand
GATGTGGCCGCAACGTATGATCTCAAGGGCTACACCCTCCTGCCGGGACTGATCGACGCGCACTCGCATCTCACCTGGTACTTCAATCGCCAGGGACGTTTTCACCAAGGCAACGACGGCGACACGCCGGTCCAATCGATGCTCTCGGCCACGGCGAACGCGTATGCGACGCTGATGGCCGGTATCACGACCATTCAGAGTCCCGGGTCGGCGGAGGACAAAGACCTGCGCGAGTGGATCGCGAACGGACAAGTCCCTGGACCGCGCGTCATCACGTCGCTTGGCGCGTTGAGTCAGGCGCGCATGTCGCCGGACACGCTTCGCGCGATCGTACGTCGACGCAAAGCGGAGGGTGCGGACGTCATCAAAGTGTTCGCATCGGGCAGCATTCGCGACGGCGGCCAGCAGACGATGAACGACGAACAGCTCCGCGCGATCTGCGGCGAAGCAAAGACGCTCGGCATTCGGACGATGGTGCATGCGCACAGCGTGGCGAGCATCAAGGCCTCGGTGCTCGCCGGGTGCGATCAGATCGAGCATGGCGTGTTCGCCGATGATGAAACGCTCAAGCTGATGGCCGAGCGGCACGTGTATTTCGATCCGCAGATTTGCCTGGTGTTCACGAACTATCTGGACAATCGCGCGAAGTACGAGGGTATCGGCAACTACAACGAGGCGGGCTTCGCCGCGATGCAGAAGGCCATCCCCATCGCGACGGAGATGTTCAAGCGCGCGATCAAGACGCCCGGTCTCAAGGTGATCTTCGGGACCGACGCAGTTGCCGGTGCACACGGCCGCAACGTCGAAGAGCTCGTGTGCCGAGTGCAAGCTGCCGGACAATCGCCGATCGATGCGATCACTTCGGCGACGTCACTCGGCGCGGAAGCATTGCGGATGGACAAGCACATCGGCGCGATCGCGCCCGGGCTTCAGGCCGACCTCATCGCCGTACAGGGCGATCCGACGAAAGACATCACCGCTCTTCGTCGGGTCATGTTTGTTATGAAAGGAGGGAGGGTTTATAAGAACGACAGACCCTAGTACCTAGCGTTGTCCTGCCAACCACCGTGCGTACGCCCGTGGTGATATTTCCGACGGTTTGATCTCGCTGCGCCCACCCCAGAACACGTTCGTGTACGACACCGGCATGCCGATCGATTCCAGATGTGCGTCGATCGCGGCCTTGTGCGCGAGCACCACGTTCTTCTCCGTGCCGTGCGCGACCGCCATGATGTTCACGTTCGCGAATTCGGGCCCGCCCTCGCGCCAGTACGCGTGCGTGAGGATGTGATGGCGGCCGATCTGACGGCCGGCTTCGATCTCGCGACCCTCAGGAATGCGCCAGTGGAAAAGCGCGTTGTATCGCGTGACGCGAGTGCCGGTGCTCGACGGCTTCACGTGCTCGAGGAACGTCGAGAAACGGCCGATGACGCCGCGCTCTTGCAGTGAGCGCGCGACGCGCGCGAAATCCTCGATCGATAGACCAGCCTCAGCGGCGCGCGCCGTCCACGGATCGGAACCGATTTCGTCGGCGGCGAACTCCCGCTTCAGCGGCTCGAGCACGCGCCAGTCTTCGTCGCTCATCTCGACGACGTTCGTGTCGAACACCTGCCCCAGCTCGTCCGTCTTGCTGCCCGGCTCCATGCCGCGGCGACGCACGTGTCCGACACCCA
>DATBHD010000244.1:0-10491 GCA_036557635.1 Gemmatimonadaceae bacterium | reverse complement strand
GCTCAATTGCCGCTCCATCATGAGCCGCGTTTCCTCGATGATCGCGGGATTGTTGCCCGCGAGTCGCAGGGTCTCGACGCCCGTGCGCAGCGGCGCGAGCGGATTGCGCAGCTCGTGCGCGAGGACGGCGAGGAATTCGTCTTTGCGCCGATCCGCATCCTTGAGTTGACGCTCATTGCGTCGCAACGCTTCGACCACTTGCGTTCGCTCGATCAGGTCGGCTGCCTGACGAGCGAGCAAGTCGAGCAAACGGAGATCGCGCTCGGACGACCGATGCGTGCGCCGCCAGAATGTCGAGATCATCCCGACCGTTTTGCCGCCGCGCGAGACGAGCGGCGTCGCCTGCCCCGAGCGTGCCCCCTCCTTCAACAGACCTGCTTGGTCGGGGGTGCCAGCCATGAACTCCGCCTGCTCGATGTCCGGTACCTGCACTCGGGCCTGAGTGCGCAGAGCCTGCGCGCACAGCGTATGGTCTCTACGCGAGACCCACTCCCAGGCGCGAACGGCTTGCGCGGTGAAGCCACGTGCCGTGATCAATCGAAGCTCGCCACTCTGCCCGCGCTCTGGGTAAAAGATCTGGAGTGTCGCGAACTCCGACTGCAGAATCGACACCGCCGCATCGACGAACGTTTCGTACAGTGCGGTGCTGTCCTCCTCCTCCGTGAGCTGCGCGCTGAGCTTCTGCAAGAGCTTTGTGTCCGCGAGCTCCATAGCGACGGCGCGTTCAGTACGTGCCCGCTCCACGACCTCCCAGGTGCGCGCCGCCGTTTCCTGCATGATCGCGATCTCGAGCGGCGTCCACGTGTGTGTCGCGCGGAAAGCGACTCCCACCGCCGCGATGAGCTGGTTTGCCTTGAACACCGGCACCCCGGCGAAGGCGCGCACGCCGCTCGCGGCATTCCGCTCTCGGACCGCCGGGCTGGCGAGCGGCGATGCCTGAAGGTCCTCCTCGGTGACCGTACGCCCCGCCGACAGCTCGGCGATCAACTCTCTGGACTCGGCCAGCGGATACCGCCCTGCCAGCGATGGCGCGTCGGGCAGCTTGCGATAGTCGGTGTGAATGGTTCCGTAGGCGAGTTCGTCATCGTACTCGACGTAGTACGCCCAATCCGCGCCGATGCGTGCGCCGAGCAGTCGCACGGCCTCCGTTTGAATCTCGATCGCGTCGCGCAGTGGACGCAGGCGATCGTTGAGCGCGAGGAGGTACCCTTGTGGCCGCTCGACGGCGGGCTGGCTGTATTCGGGATCGAGCGGGTCGAGCAAGCGTTGGTCGACGTCGACGCGTGTCGTCGGGTTGCCGCCGATCGTGACGGTCACTTCAGGATGCGTCACGCCCCCTCCTTCTCATCATAAAGTTCCCAGGCGTATCCAAATAGCGCGGTGCCGCCGCGAAAAGGCCAAGAAGAGTGAGGGGGTCGCAATAGAACTACAACCGACGTCGTGATCCGCAAGGGCCGACGCCGAGAGACGACATCCTTGACGCATCATCGACTCGCCTACGAAAGCTCTGCAGATCTGTCATTCCGAACCCAAGGCCGATCAGTCATTGACCGCGGCCGCCGCATTGCCGCCCGTCCGTAGAAAGTCCGCAAAGTCGTTAGGCAGATCGCTCTCGAGGATGGCGCGCGCCGCGCGCTCGACGTCGTATTCGACGCGCACGAAATCCACATGGGGCTCGGCGCCGCCGACATCGAGCACGACGTAGCCGGCTCGCCAGTCGCCATCCTTCGGCCGGCCGACGCTGCCCGTGTTCACGAAGTCGACTCCATGGACGACACGATGCCACGGTAGATGCGTGTGGCCGAAGCAAATCACATCCCCCGGCTTCGCGCCGACCGAGCTGCCCATCTTCTCGAGGAACGCCTCTGGACGCGTCTCGTAGACGTACACCGTGTTGAGAACCTGATTGCCGTGAATGAGCGTCACGGTCGGCCCGGCGAGATGGCCGCCAAGCGGGCGCACATCGATTCGGAATGGGAGGCTGCCAAGGAACTCCTTGGTCGCTGTCGAGACGTGCTTCCGCGTCCACTCGTACGACAGATGTGACAGCTCCTCCTGGCGCGCATCCTCGTATTTGCAGCCGCAGTGCTTGTAGTCCGTCGCCACGGTCGAGTCGTAGTTTCCCGCGACGCCGGGAATCGCCGCCTCGCGCAACACAGCCACGACCTCGTTAGGCCATGGCGCGTAGCCGACGAGGTCACCGAGATGGTACGTCGCGGCGACGTCGGCTCGCGCGCGGATATCCGCGAGCACCGCCTCGAGCGCGGGCAGGTTGGCGTGCACGTCCGAGATCAACGCGTAGCGCATCAAAGAAGCTCCAGCTCCGGCCCCGATCGCGGTGCTGGGACTTGTTCGGCTATGACCTGCGCGTGTCGTTCCAGCGCAGCGCGCTCGAGCCGCTCAAATGGCAAGGCCAGAAGCAGATCGATGCGACGCGCGAGATAATTCATCACTTCGCGGAACGCGCGGCGTCGTACATCTTCGCTCCCCTCGACGTCCGACGGATCGTCCAAACCCCAGTGCGCAAACGCCGGCTGTCCCGGAAAGACCGGACAGGTCTCCTTCGCACGGTCGCACACCGTGATGATCAAATCCCACGGCCGATCACTGACGCTTTCGATCGATTTTGGACCCGCCGCGCTCCAGTCAATGCCGTAGTCGGTCAGCACGTCGAGCGCTAGCGGGTGGACGCATTCCGCGGGTGAAGCGCCGGCACTCGCGACCTCGAATCGACCGCGCGCACTGCGCTCGATCTTACTGTGCATCAATGCTTCGGCGATCTGACTGCGTGCGGAGTTGCGCGTGCAGAGAAAGAGCACTCGCAGCGACTTTCTCAACGGGCGCACGAGACGTTCATTTGCCGCTGTCTTCGAGGAGCTCATTGCCTCTCCCGGTGGAGTTCTCCCGTCGAGTCAACTCGACTCGTCACGATTCTCGAGACGACGACACACAGGGCCGGCACATAACGACGGCGGTGTCGGGACACGCGCTCTGGAACTCGTCGGTCTCGCGGACGTCCTCCGGAACCTCGCCCCTGCCGATTTGCTGAAAGCCGAAGCTCGGGAAATAGTGCTCGGCGGTTGTCGTCAGCAGGTACAGCGCGCGGATCCCACGCGCCTCGGCGTCCGCGATCACGCGCGTGACGAGCGCGCGGCCGAGCCCGCGCGAGCGCCAATCCGGGGCGACGGCAACCGAGCGCAGCAAGGCATTGTCACGCCGGACCTCGAGCGCCGCGGTGCCCACGAGCGATCCGTCGTACTCCGCGACGACGAAGCCGCGAAGCGCCTCGGCAACGCCGGCCAGCGGCAGGTCCGACGCGATCAGGAGTTGTTCAATGGCAGGGAGATCCGTCGGCTGCGCCGCGCGGAGCTTCGCGCCGCCGGCGAGCGCTTTCGTTGCAATCATATCAAACACCTCGGCTGAGGTTGGCTCATCGTTAGGTACAACAGTCGTCGGCGCAGCCGCAACTGCGCGTCGAAGTCTTGTTCGAGGGCTTCGTCGCGCGAACGAACGCCGCGCCGATGCGGCCGGCGACTTCGGCGGCAATCCGGTCGGCGTCGACGCCGGTATTCACGAGAAACGCTCGCGCGTCGTCGACCTCATACGTCCGCGTGAACTCGACGCTCGCGCGCTCGAACCCCGCCTCGCGCAAGAGTGTGATGAATTCCTCATCGGAGAGCGCACCGGCGACGCATCCGACCCAGAGCTCCATGCTGCGCTTCACGTCGCCCGGCAGCTCGCCCTGAACCACGACGTCCGACACGGCGAACCGGCCGCCCGGCTTCAGCACCCGGAATGATTCCTCGATGACGCGTCGCTTGTCGCCGGAGAGATTGACGACGCAATTCGAGATGATCACGTCGACGGAATTCGAGGGCAGCGGGATCTCCTCGATTCGCCCGCGCAGGAATTCGACATTCGTCAGCCCTGCCTCGGCGGCGTTCTTTCGCGCCAGCGCCAGCATCTCGTCCGTCATATCCAGACCGTACGCCTTGCCCGTGGGGCCGACGCGTCGCGCGGAGAGCAGCACGTCGATCCCGCCCCCCGAACCGAGGTCGAGAACGACCTCACCAGCCCCGAGCTCGGCGAGCGCCGTTGGATTGCCGCAGCCCAGCGAGGCGAGAACCGCGCTCTCCGGCAGCTCGTTGGTTTCTCCCGAGACGTACAGGTTCGAGGAGATGGGATCGGACGACGCGCTCGCGGCGCCGCCGCAGCAGCCGCTCGAGGCGCAGCACTCGGCGGGCAGCTCCTCGCCAGAGAGGACGCGTCGCGCCGCGGCGCCATACTTTTCCTTCACGACCGCCGAGAGATTATCCGGTTGTTGCGCCGATGAGTTTGACATGTGGCTGCTCAATTATCAAGAAATGTTGATCGGTAAGGGACAGGAGCGTCCTCGTTAGGAGATGGCGACTCAACCGCAACAGCGGCCGTTGGCGCGCGCGAGAATCCTGAGCTTGGAGGGCTGCAGCGCGACCGCGAGATCGTGCACTTCGCTGAGCGCCCCCGGCACGATGCTGTAGTACGACCAACGTCCATCCCTTCGATCGCTCACCAGTCCGGCCTCCTTGAGCACGCGGAGGTGAAACGAGAGCCGGGACTGCGCGGCGTCGAGATCGTCCTGCAGGTCGCACACGCACTGTTCCCCACTCCGGAGCTTCTCGATGATCCCCAGGCGCGTCTCGTCGGAGAGCGCATGAAAGAGCTCGGCGGCGCGCGAAAGGTCGACAGCGGTCGTGGAAGTCATGTCGCGCAACATATCAACATTTTTTGTTGCGTCAAGACCCTTCCTGTCCGAGCAAGTCCATCCGCGGCGGCGTCCACGGCGGGACCGCGCGGGGACAGGTCGCCGAGTTGCGCGGCACACGCACGTCCGTGAATCCGTTCGAGCCGCCACCGTAGCGCACGTCGCCCAACAGGACCATCGAGTCGGCCGCGGCGCGCCAGATGGGCGCGCGAATGAAACGCATCGCCGCGAGGGCGAAGCAGCTCTCGCGCACGAGCGTCGCCAGCTCGACGGCCGGCGCCGTCCACTCGCCGTCCCAGCGCACCTCCGATGTCGAGCGGCGTGTGGACGTGCGGAGCATCGGCGAGCCGCCGTCACGCACGCCGCAGCGCGCCGCGTCTGTCACCGCGGGCATGGCGCTCACCCGCGCCGTCGCGAGTCGATACGTCCCGCCCGATCGCTCGATCGTGATGACCGACATGCACACGGCGTTCGCCGGCAGCGGCGACACGACGACGTCCAACAGCTCGGCGTTGGGCTCCGCGGCGCGTACCGCGTGCACCGTCGCCGCGTGCGCTCGTGCGGTGGCCGCGAACACAACGAGCGTGAACGTGACCCATCCACCGACGGCTGCGGCAACGCGAGCGCCGGGACGGAGCACGACCGCGAGCACCACCGACAGCGCCGCGCCCGTCGTGAGCACCGCGGCGGCACCGGTCGAGACGAGGTCCACGCGCCAGGCGAGCACGAGGCCGATCAGCATAACGAGCGAGAGGACGACGCGCGCGCCGAGACGCGAGCTCGCGGCGACGAGCGCCGGCACCGACACCACCCAGAGCCACGGCTCGACGATGAACACGGCGTCGCCGTAGCGCCATCGGTCGTCGACGGGCCAGAAGGGGTGAACCCCATAGCTGTTCGTCCAGTCGAGCACGATGTGGCTGAGGGAGCTCGCGAGCATCAGCCCAAAAAGCCAGTGCGTATCGTCGCGAGTCGCCGCTTGCGGGCCGCGCCATCGCATGGCGAGCGTCGCGGCGCTCCATACGATGACCGCGCACACGATGGCGCCCAGGATCGTGTGGGTGTAACCGCGGTGGTCCAGAATGTAACGGAGACGGTCGCCACCGAGACCGGTATAGAGCAGATCGGCGTCCGGCAGGTTCGCGGCGACAAGCGACGAGACCGCGGCGACCGCGCGGAAGCGAGGCGAGGGCTCCGCACCAGTAAGCCGGACGCGGAGCCTCACCGCCGACTCGGCGAGGAGCAGACCGGCGAGCGAGTGGGTGACGTTGTCCATGTAGTAGTCGCGGCTTGAAGCCCTAAGTGTTCGCTGAGCGGGCAAGGGAGACTTGGCGGCCACCCAACGGTAACCACCCTGCCGCACCACACCACAGTCGTCTCCACCCACATGCCCGCGGCGCGCGACCAGGTCGTTACAGCAGCACCGGCATCGCTGATACGGGAAGGTCGAGATTCGATTTGATGCCCTTGCTCGTAGCGCACGCCGCTTCCCTGCTCCTCGCGACACTCGACATCGCGGCGCGCGCGTGGCGTTACGTCCTCCTCCTGCGCGGATTGCGCGCCACGCTCTCGCTTCGTGGGGCGCTCGTGCTGACCGTCTTTGGCGACGCGGTCGCCGCGATCACTCCGATGCGCCTCGGCGGCGAGCCGGCGCGCGTCCTCGGCGCCAGGCATGACGGAGTGCCGGTGGGGCGAGCGGTCGTGGCCCTTGCCCTGGAGAATCTGCTGACGTATGCGATTCTGATCCCGGCCGCCGCCGTCGTCGCGACGCGATACGGCGAGGACTGGTGGCACACGATCGCGCCCCATTTCGACGTGGGTCTCCTCCAGTGGCTCGTCATCGCGACGGTCGTCGCGGCGGTAGTCGGAGTCTTCGTCGGATGGCGACGCATGCGCGCCACACGAGGCGACCTAACGACGCGCGGTGAGGGCTTCCGCCAGCTCGTTGCCGACCTCCTCTCCTTTCCAATCTGGCTCCTCCTCCGCTGTATCATCTTGAGCGGCATCAGCCTCGTCGCGCGGGTCTCGATTCTGCCCGTGCTCGCGTCGGCCGCGCCGAATCCCCCGTCGTTAGGTGTGCTGACCGTCGCGTCGCTCGGCCTCCTTTACGGGCAGCTCTTCGTCCCAACTCCTTCGGGCGCCGGGCCAATCGACGTCGCGGTGCTCGCCGGCGCCACCGGCGTGAGCTCGCGGGCTCCTGCATTGCTCGGCGCCTGGCGGCTCTACACGACCATCCTGCCGATCGTCGCGGGTTTGGCCGCGGGTTTCATCGCGTACGGCCGAGCAATTCTTTCGCTCCTCCCCCGTCGCGATTGACGCCAATCGACTAACGTTTCGCGTGGGTTCAGACACGGGACAATCGCCATATCCGTCCGCATGGCGACCTACAATGCCGTTGAGTTCCGCACGCGTTAGGCCGTGGCTTGCGCGCCTCGTTAGGCTCCGGGCGCAAGCGTTGAGAGCGAGGTCGACGATTGGTGGCGCACCGCGCCGAGCTGTGCTGGCCGAAGACGCCGGAACTAGCCAGCGTCGATCGCCAACAGCCGTCTCACTGCTTGCTCCTCTTCGGCGCGCGCCAGCGCCGCCTCGAGCGTCGGGCAGATGTGCTCCTCGCCGATCTCGTCGATGAGCACGGAGCGGCGCAAGGCTTGAAGGGGCTGCGGCTGCACTTCCGTCAACAGCACCAGCGTTCCATCGCGGCGGCTCCGGTGCACAACGTCGGTGAGCGCGTGCAGGCCGGTCGCGTCGATGGCGGGGACGCGTCGCATGCGGAGGATGAGCACTTTGGGCTTCTTCGCGACGCGCGCCAGCGTATCCTTGAACGTCTCGGCGGCGCCGAAGAAGAATGGCCCGTTGATCTCGTATACCTCGACGCCGCGAGGAAGGGTCATCGTCATGCCGGCTTCGTCGGCGCCGTCTTCGTCGAGCAAGTCAACGGACACGACGCTCACGTTGGCGAGTGACGCCATTCGTCGCATGAAGAGGAACGCGGCGAGGATCATTCCGACTTCGATCGCGACCGTGAGGTCCACGAAGACGGTGAGACCGAACGTCGCGACGAGGACGAGAACGTCGCTGCGCGGCGACGTGAGCTCCGCCCGAAACACGCGCCATTCGCTCATCTGGTACGACACGACGAGCAGTATCCCCGCCAGAGTCGCCATCGGGATCAGCGAAGCCCAGCGTCCAAAGAAGAGCGTGATGAGCAAAACCGTAGCCGCATGCGTCATCCCGGCAACGGGAGTGCGGCCGCCGTTCTTGATGTTGGTCGCCGTGCGCGCAATCGCTCCCGTAGCCGGCATTCCGCCAAACAATGGCGACGCGATATTCGCCACTCCCTGCGCGACGAGCTCCATGTTGGAGCGATGCCGGCCGCCGATCATCCCGTCCGAGACGACCGCGGAGAGCAGCGACTCGATCGACCCGAGCAGCGCGATGGTGAACGCCGGCCGCACGAGGCGCATCACGTCGGCGAACGCGAGATGCGGCACCGCCGGATGTGGGATCTGGGCGGCAAGGGTGCCGAAGCGGCTGCCGATCGTCTCGATATCGAGATGCAGCAGATGCGCGCCGATCGTCGTTACGAGCAGGGCGACCAGCGGGCTCGGAATGCGTCGGCTCACTCGTGGCCAGAGGGAGATGATCGCGATCGATGTCACGCACACGGCGAGGGCCGCGACGTTGATCGTATCGAGGTGCTGCCGATAGGCGCTGACTCGCTCGACGAAATCAGCCGGGACACTGCCCATTTGGAGACCGAGCGAGTCCTTGATCTCGCCGGTTGCGATGATGACGGCGATGCCGGCGGTGAAGCCGGTGATGAGTGGATGTGGAATGAAGCGAATCGCCGTCCCGAGTCGCGCGAGGCCGAACGCCACGAGCAGCACGCCAGCCATGAGCGTCGCCGCGGTGAGCCCGCCGACGCCGTACCGCTGAACGATCCCGTAGACGATCACGACAAACGCGCCGGTCGGTCCACCGATCTGCACGCGCGATCCGCCGAGCGCCGAGACGATGAAGCCGGCGACGATCGCGGTGTAGAGACCACGATCCGGCGTCACGCCGCTCGCGATCGCGAAGGCGATCGACAGCGGAATCGCGACGACACCGACGATGACGCCGGCCGTGAGGTCGCGAATCAGCTGTTCGCGTGAATAGTCGCGAACGGTCGTCGCGAACTTGGGAACGAATGTGGTCGACGTGGCTGGTCTTCGAAGCGATAGAGGGCGCGGCAAGTTACAGACTCACCATGGCTGCGGACTGTCGGGCGGATCGAGGAAGAATGTCAGGTATTCCCCGACAGGGCCGCGTCTCCCCGGAAACACGTCACCAGGGGAGCGCCTTATCGCGCGCTCCCTTGATGAGTTGTTACTCAACATCGACTACTGCTTGATTCGGCATTCCCAATCGCGCGCCGCGGAGCCATGGCGAAGTGGACGCGAGCGTCTGGTAGGCTGAGCAGCTCATACAGGTACTAGTCATCAAGGACTCGTATGAGGCCGCTGCGACGGCCGACCGCATTCGACTTCTCGGGCGCTTCGACGAAAGTGACGTTCGGCCCTCACCTGGACCTCGCTACGGCGCAGGGGATTGGCTAAGTCATAGCGGCTCCACCATTCGCCATTCACCAATCCGCGTCGTCATCCAAAGAACGCGATGAACCTCCCCCTGCCACTCAAACGCAAGCTTCGCTTCGGTATGGTCGGCGGCGGCCCGGGCGCCTTCATCGGCGCCGTACATCGCCGCGCCGCTACGCTGGATGGTTTGGCGACGCTCGTCGCGGGCGCCTTCTCCTCGGACCGCGACAAGTCGCGCGTCCAGGGACGCGAGCTCCATCTCGATCCCAAACGCGTCTACGACAGCTACGACGCAATGGCCGAACACGAAGCCTCGCTTCCCACGGACGAGCGCATCGATTTCGTCTCGATCGTCACGCCGAACCACGTCCACTTCCCCGCTGCCCGCGCTTTCATACAGCGGGGGATCCATGTCATCTGCGACAAGCCGATGACGACGACGGTCGAGGACGCACAAGCACTCCGCCGGCTCGTGCGCGAGCGCGACGTCGTGTTCGCGCTGACGCACAACTACAGCGGCTACCCGCTCGTGAAGCAGGCGCGCGCACTGGTGCGCGCCGGCAAGCTCGGTCAGGTCCGCAAGGTCGTGGCGGAGTACTCGCAGGGCTGGCTCTCGACGCTGGTCGAGGCGACGGGCCAGAAGCAGGCCAGCTGGCGCACCGATCCGGCGCGTGCCGGCGCGGGCGCCTTGGGCGACATCGGCTCGCACGCCGAGCACCTGGCCCGCTACGTCACCGGCCTCGAGATCGAGCAGCTCTGCGCCGAGGTGAGCACCTTCGTCGAAGGCCGCCGCATCGACGACGACGCGAACCTGCTCGTTAGGTACAGCGGCGGCGCCAAGGGCGTGCTCTTTTGTTCTCAGATATCGTTAGGTGAGGAGAATCGACTCAGCCTGCGCGTGTACGGCACCGAGGCGTCGCTCGAGTGGCACCAGGAGGAGCCGAACATTCTGCTCGTGCGGCGCGCGGACGGTCCGACGGAGGTGTACAAGCCGGGACATCCCTTCCTCTCTCCCGCCGCCCAACACGCGACGCGTCTTCCTTCGGGGCATCCCGAAGCGTTTCTCGAGGCGTTTGCGAACGTCTACGCGAACGCGATGCGCACGATCGCCGCGCGCATCGCCGGCGAGGAGCCGGACCCGCTCGACCTCGACTTCCCGACGGTCGACGA
>DATBHD010000243.1:0-18780 GCA_036557635.1 Gemmatimonadaceae bacterium | reverse complement strand
CGAGTGATTTCCATGCCGATCAAGATACGATCGGCGGCGAGTCGGCGCCCCGGCCCGTCGCGCGCGGCATCCGCGCGAGATACCAGACGACGACCCACGCCATCACGATCTGCGCGAGGATGACCGTCGGGAGAATGGCCGGGTGGCGCGCGAGCAGCGTGCCCGTCCCGGCCCTCGGGAACATCAACGGAAGATTCATCAAGCTGAGGACGACGATGCCGACGAGCAGGCCGATCGTGCCGCGGAAGATCCACCAGCACGCGACGCAATAGAGCAGCTCGACGACGAAATCGAGCAGCGGGACGCCCTGGAGATTCAACCCGAGTCGCGGGCCCACGGCGGCCGGGAGGAGCATGATGTTCGGCTCATGGTGGATGATGTCGAGGATCACGTGCGACATCACGCCGACCGCCAGCGCCGTCGCGAGCGCGCGATTCCCCATGCCGTAGCGCGCGTACGCCCAAACGCCTAACGCGACGAGCATCGTGCTCCCGACCGAATGCGAGTACGGCAGAAAGTTCAGATGGATCGCGTTGGCGGTGTACTCGGGACGCTCGATGCCCGTGTACACGAAGAGCACCCAGAGTAGCTCGATCGCCTGTACGCTGATCAGGAGCGGCCACAAGCCTGCCGATGGCCATCGGCGCTTGATGAGCAGCGCTGTCGTCGTGTGAGTGATGGCGTACATCGATGCGACCGTGCCCGCGCGTCGCTAGCCCAACGACTGAAGCGCCGAATGCATTGGGCGCTCACCCGTACGTGACGCCCGGATAGATAAGGCTCACCGCGGCGGTGAAGACTGGCTGGAATAAGAAATCGAACAGCTTCCACGCGATCAACAGTCCGATCCAGCCGAGCATCGGCGTCGACCAGAGGAATTCCTGGTACCGCTTCGTCGTATCTCGACTCATCAGGAGCGTGATCGCCGCGCTGCCGTCGAGCGGGAAGAAGGGGAGCAGATTGAAGACGAAAAGGAGCAGGTTGAGCGAGAAGATCACGCTCAACAGCCCGCTCACCGCCTCCCACGTCGCGCTCGCGTTCGACGACGCCACGAAGCCGAAGTGAATTCGCTCGGGCGCGAGGAAGATCCCCGCGCTTTCACCCGCGCGCAGCGCGAGTGCCGCGAGAACCACCAGCAGTAGATTGGCCCCCGGACCCGCGAGCGCCATCAGCGCCGCGCGGCGCGGATGCGTGCGCGCCCAATTGGGGTCGTACGGCGCGCTCGCGTAGCCCATCGGCCACCCCGTCGCCAGCGCGCTCACCAGCGGCAGGATCACCATCCCGAACGGCTCGCGCCGGATGTGCGGGCGTGGATCGAGCGACACCTGGCCGCCGTGATACGCCGTCTTGTCCCCGCCCCGGAGCGCCGCCCACGCGTGTGCCGCCTCGTGCAGCGTGGTCGAGAACAGGAAGACGATGAAGTAGGTGATCGCGTCGACGACGTGTTCCACGGGCGGGAAAGGAGATGAGGAGTTCCTAAGCTTGCCGAGGAAGAGCGCATTCAGCAAGCTCCGGCAGATGTGATCGCGGCCCGGGCTATCGGCAGTACTACACCGCATCAATGATCGAACAGGGACACGGCCAGACGCGGCCAGACCCGAGAGCAGAACAGAAAAGGCTCTTGAGTAAAGACTTACCGCTTTCAGTCCGGCCCTGTCCGGCTTGTCCGGCTTTGTCCGTGTCAATGCCGTTGATGCCCGGATGCAACAGGAGATCGATGCGTGCGAGGGAAAGCAGATCCCTCGCACCGCTCGGGATGACAGTCAGGTGCCGAGTAGGTCCCGCAGCTCGAGGATCTGCGCCGCGTGACGCGCTTCGTGTCCGCCGACGAAGGCGATCCACTGATAGAGGTTGATCGGCCCGAGAATCGGATGCGGATGCACGACGTCGCCGAGGGCGAGGCCATCGGCGGCGAGGACGGCGGCGCAGAGCGTGTCGCGCGAGCGCTCGTACGCCGCCCACGCCGCGTCGGCGTCGAGCGTGCCGGTGGGGAGCGTCGCTTCGGCAGTCGTTATGCGACGCGTGCGATCGAGCAGCCGATCCATGTCGATCGTGCCGACGACTGGCGACTCGTCCCGCTCGCGTCCGAGCCCGGCAGCTCGCGCCTCGGTGAGCTTCCTGGTGAACACCCGTTCGATACGCGCCTCGACGATCGATAGATGCTCGAGCACCTCCGCGACCGACCACCGCTCCGGACTGGGCTTCGTTTGGCGCTTCGCGCGCGGGAAGTCATCCACTGCCTGGCGAAGCCGCAGATGTTGCCTGTCGAGGTGACGCAGGAGCTCTTCGGTGCGCGGATGCATGATTGGCTCTCGGCTCGCTCTTTTTCTGCTTTCGCCAGTACACCCACCCTTTCGGCTAGGTCCCTCCCCCCTGAACACCCGATGCATCTTCCGGATGAAGGGAATGATCCTTCGCGATGGAACCTCACAGGAGTCGCAAGATGCCATCAGCCTCACCCGGGACGCGCGCTTCGAATTCCGCGCTGCGCGCGCTCTCCGACGATCTCGCGGCGGCGGTCGAGCGCGCGGGGCGCAGCGTCGTCGCGATCCACGCGCGGCCGCGCATTCCCGCGAGCGGAATCTACTGGCGCGACGGAGTCGTGGTCGCCACGAGCCACACGATTCGTAAGGAGCAGGACATAGCGATCACCCTCCCCGACGGTACACGCGCGCAGGCGCAGCTCGTCGAGCGCGACGGGGGCACGGACCTCGCCGTCCTTCGATTCGACAGCGCGCCATCGACTGGCGCCGTGTCCCTCGCCGCGCGCGCCTCCGACGACGCGCTCCGCGTGGGCAGTCTCGTCCTCGCCGTCGGCCGTCCGGGAAGCGAGGGAGTCAGCACGAGCCTTGGCGTGATCAGCGCCATTGGCGACAAGTGGCGCACATGGAGTGGCGGTGAGATCGATCGATTCGTTAGGCTCGATCTCTCGATCTACGACGGCTTCTCCGGCGGCGCACTCGTCGACGCCGACGGCAACGTGCTCGGCGTCAATTGTTCGGCGTTGGCGCGCGGGACGCCGCTCTGCATCCCGAACGCCACCGTCGAGCGAGTCGTGAACGCCTTGTTGACGCGGGGTCACGTCGCGCGCGCGTACCTTGGCGTCGCGATGCAGCCGGTTCGTCTCACGCGCGCCCTTGGCGAGAGGCTCGGACTCGGCGACGCGGCGCGTGGGGTCCTCGTCGTCATGGTCGAAAGTGACAGCCCGGCGGACCGCGCCGGTCTCCTCGTTGGAGACGTCATCATCGCCGCCGGTGGCAAGAGCGTCGCCGAGCCGCAGGACATCGCGGCGCTGCTCGGTGCCGACCGCGTTGGCGCGGAGCTGGAGCTGAGCGTCGTCCGCGGCGGCGAGCAACGCCCCCTTCGCGTCATGGTTGGCGAGCGGGCGCCGGCGACCGACGCCAGGCGTCGAGGGCGCGATTCATGACGAACGCGCTCGCACTACCCGCCTCGGCCTTCTCCGCCCATCCGGCCGTGCATTTAGCGTTTGCTCATGAGCTGGAGGCGCTGGCGATGCGCCTCCGTGACGTGACGGTGCGGATCCACACCCGCGCCGCGCGATATGACGCGGTCGGCGCCGGCGTGCTCTGGCCGCCGCGTGCGCGCCGCCTCGTCGTGACGAACGCGCACGTCGTACGGGCCGGCCGTGGCGACCTCGTCGGCGTCGAGACCGCCGACGGGCGTGTCGTCGAGGGAGCGGTAGCCGCTCGCGATTGTGAGCGCGACCTCGCGGCGATCGTGTTGCCCGAGGCCGCGGGCGACTGGCCGGCTCCGGTGGTGCTCGGTGACGCGCGCGGGGTGCGCGTCGGCGAAATCGTAGTGGCGCTGGGACACCCGATGGGCGTCGGCGGCGCGCTGAGCTTCGGTGTCCTGCACGCGAAACCTAACGATGACGCGTCCTGGCTTCGTGCCGACATCAGGCTCGCGCCGGGCAACTCCGGCGGCCCGCTCGCGACGCTCGACGGGAGCGTCATCGGCGTCAACTGCATGGTCGCGAGTGGACTGGGGATCGCGATCCCGGCGCATGTCGTCGACGAGTTCGTCCGCGAAGGAGCCGCGGTGTCGTGACGCGAGTGCTCGTTTCGGCCGCGTCGGCAGTGAGCCGCGCCGGGCTCGAGACGATTGTCGCCCGCGAGCCATCGTTCATTGTCGTCGGCTTCGCTGGCGGCGCGACGCTCGCCGAGGAGCTGGCCGAGTGCGATCCCGACGTCGTGCTCGTCGAGCTCACCGGGAGCGTCGACGAGGACGTGTTGCCAACGCTGCGCACGCTCGCCGCCGACACCGACGACGGCGCCCGGTCGGCGGCGCTCGTCGTGCTCACCGACGAGCGCGATCCCGCCGACGGCATCGAGGCGCTCCGAGCGGGCGCGCGCGCTCTGCTGCCGCGCGATGCGAGTGTCGCCGAGATCACCGCGGCGATCGTCGCCGCCGCCGCGGGTCTCGTCGTCGTCGCCTCCGGTTGGACGAGCGCCTTGCACTCCGCGCTCGGCGTCGAGCGCGGAGCGAGAGAGGAAGCTCCCGCGCTTTCGGCACGCGAGCGCGAGGTGCTTCGGCTCATCGCGGAAGGGCTCGGCAACAAGCAGATTGCCGCCCGGCTCGCGATCTCAGAGCACACAGTGAAGTTCCACGTCGGTTCAGTGTTTGGGAAAATCGGCGCGTCGAGTCGGGCCGAGGCCGTCGTGATCGGCGCGCGGCGCGGATTGATCGCGCTCTGAGGCGTTACGCGCCGTCGATCGGCCGCACGTACCGCCGGCCGGTGAACTCGAAGCCGAGCCGCTCGTAGAAGGCATGCGCGTCGGCGCGGCGCACGTGCGTGGTCACCATCAGCCGGCTCGCGCCTAACGACTTCCCGATCGCCGCCGCGCGGTCGACGAGCCGGCGGCCGACGCCGAGTCCGCGCGCCCGCTCGGCGACGACGAGGGCCATGATCATCGCCAGGTCGCGGTCGTACGCCAGCACCGGGAAGACGTGAAGCGCGAGCAGTCCGAGCGCGCCATCGATGTCCTCCGCGATGAGTATCTTCTGATCATCGCGGCCGAGCATCCGCCGCATCCGTGCCGTCAACTCAACGGGGCCGGCGGGGTAGCCGAGCTCGCCGAGGAGCGGCGCGAGCGCCGCGGCGTCGGCGACCACCGCCTCGCGTACCGTGACCGCCCCGGTCACCCTACGACGTGCCCCTGCCCTTGGCCATGACCCCGCAGACGGCGCCGTTCGCCCTCGATCACTTCCTTGTCGATCCAGAGCTGGGTGAAGTTGACGGCGACGCCGTCATCGGCCGCGCGCACGACGACGCCCTCGACCGGCACCTCGGGTCCATCGGGAAACCGGATCGTCCCCCGGATGTCGCTTCCGACTGACGGCAGGTGGCTGGAGACGGCGACGTAGCGAATGCCGCGCTCGGCGCAGTCCACGACCTCGAACGTGCCGCCGCCGCTGAGGAACACCGGGCGCTCACCCAGCAGGTACTCGACCCGCTCAAAGCCGCGTCGCTCCCTCCTTGCCATGGCTGGACCGTAGCCCCGAATGGATCGGTACGCCAGAGGTGGTGAAGCATGATGGTGCCCGATGCCAGTCGCTCAACGTTACGGCTTGGGGGCGAAGTCCCCGATATCGAGCGCCGTATCGAGGAGCGTCTTCGGATCGAGCAGCCTCACCAGATCGAGCATCAGTCCGTGCGCGTCGGGCGTCACGCGCCGCGCCGCGACCATGTGCTCGACGAACCAACGCCCGCGGCGCGTCCCCAGATCGTCGTACCGCACCTCACCGCCGCTCGCGGACGCGTGGATGATTCGATTGCGACCCGCATAGATCGCGACATGGCTGATCGGCTCTCCACGCTCGGCGAACATCACGAGGTCGCCTGGAGAAAGGGACCTCCAGTTGCGCGGGAGCGAGACGCCGACCTTTGCTTGCTGCCGCGACGTGCGCGGGAGCCGCACCGCGTTGCGCGCGAAGACGTACTGCACGAATCCTGAGCAATCGAAGCCCGTCACCGGTGACGTCCCACCGTATCGATACGGCGTCCCCAGATAGCGCTCGGCGGTTGGGACGACCCTCGTAGTTGAAACGGGAGGCGCAATCGCGCCTCCCGCTTCACTGATATCACCGATGATGACGTGGACCCTGTCGTTTCGCTGAGGCCGCGGCGGCGGCGGCGGCGCGTAGGACGCCGACCGATAGCGGTTCCCTCCGCCTAACGATGTCCCGAGCCGGAGCGACAGGCCGACGCGAATCTCGGTGTACGTCGGCCGCGTGCTCGGCGTGACATTGAAGAAGCCGGAGGGACGCGCGCGAATCTCGCCCATCGCCTCGAGCGTGTTGCCGAGCGGGAGGAGCAGGCCGCCACCGTAGCTCCAGCCGCCTTCGAGATTAGTGGAGTTGTATGGGTTGCCGTTGTAGAACGTCGCCGGCTGGTTGCGGACGCCGAGTCCGGCGCCGGCAAAGACGTACGGGGCGAGTCCGCCGCCGCGGCTGCCGCGCGACGCGAAGTCGAAGATCAGCATCAGATCGGCGTCGCCGCCATAACGCGGCATGTCCGTCGACGACGTCGTGCTCGCGCCGTACGGCTGATCGAGGGCGCTGAAGCCACTCACGCGCAGCCCGATCGGTCCGACGAGCACCCCCGTCTGGAGTCCCGCGGAGGCCGGATGGCCGCCGTGAATCGACGCGTAGTCGAGGAAGGGACCGATGTTCCACTCGGCCTGTGCTCGCGCTCGCGCCGGCGTGACGAGGATGAACAACGTCGCCAGCGCCGTGGCGACGGCGAGCGCCACGAGGTGAGAGATGTGATGCGGAACGCGTGCTTCGACAACACGGGAGCGCATGGGTGCCTCCATCTGAGATGGGATCACCCAGAGGCACGTGGGCTGCCGCGATTGTCGATTGGACTCAACTGCCGTGCGAATCAGCAGTTAGGCAATGCCGTCGGGCATCGCGTCCGGGTGCGGTGTCCGATGGCCGAGACATGATCGTGTCAGTCGATTGGGACGACCCGGGCGAGAGATCGCGATCAATCGGACAAGGGAATCACGAATTGCTCGGATCTAGCGAATCATTCCGAGGACGATCGCAATTCCGTGCACCGGGACGAAAGCGATTTCGCAAAACATCGATCGCGTGTCGCGCCGGACCTCTGAGCGCCACGGAGCGATCCGAGAAGATTCGAATTATCCGTGATTCACTGCCTGGTCGGTCGAGATCCCAACACGCGTCGAGATCCGGCTCAGCAGAACTTCTCGAATGCCTCCGCGAGATCCTCCGCGATATCCTGCGCCGGCCGGCCTTCGATCTGCCAACGCTCCATCATGAAGACGAGCTGTCCGTCCTTGAGGAGGCCGATCGACGGCGACGACGGCGGATAGCCGGTGAAGTACTCGCGCGCGCGCTGCGTCGCGTCGACGTCCTGACCGGCGAAAACGGTCGTGAGCCTTTGCGGCTTGGAGTCGCCGTGGAGCGCCATCGTCACCGCGGGGCGTGCATTGCGCGCCGCGCAACCACAAATCGAGTTGACGACGACGAGCGTCGTCCCCGGCGCGTCCTTGAGCGCTCCGTCGACCTGTTCGGGCGTGCGCAGCTCCTCGAACCCAATTCGGGTGAGCTCCTGCCGCATGGGCGCGACCATGCGCTCATCGTAAATCGCTTGATGCTGAGGAAGACGCATGCTGATTACTGTCTCGTTAGGGATTGATGCCCAGGTTCTGGTTGTGACGTGACAGGTGACAGGTCCAACAGCTGACACCTATCACCTCATGAGCTCATCCAACTCGTCTCGCACCAGCGCCAGGATCGCCGCCTGCGGAACGACCAGGTATCTGTCGCCCTCGAAGGTGATCTCGACCGCGGCCTTGCGGAAAAACAGCGCGTAGTCGCCGGTTCGGGCTTGCATCGGTACGAAGCGCGTCTCGCGCGATGTCACGCGCCAGGGCTCGTCGACGTTCGAATCCGGACTCGGCATTGGGAGCCCGGGACCGGTCGCGACGATGGTGCCGCCCTGGACCGCCTGATTGTCTACCGCGGTCGGCGGGAGGTAGAGACCAACGTTCGTGCGCTCCTCACCCTCCTCGAGACGCACGAGCACGCGGTCGCCGACAACGAGTAGCTCTTTGTTGTTGTGGCGCATAGGTCGGAAGATAAAGCGAGGGGCCAGGGGTCAGGGGAAAAAGAAGTCATGGAGCCTCGAGCCCCTCGCGCAGGGGGCGCTTGCGGGTCAACAGGAACGCCGGCCAGCTCACGACGAGCACCCCCAGCGCCCACAGAGAATTCTCGTGGTCCGCGGCGATCGCGCTCACCAGGAAGGCGATCGAGCCGGCGAGCACGAAGCCCGTCGTCCATGGGTGGCCGACCGCGTGGTACGGACGGGGGAGGTCGGGCTCGCGACGCCGCAGCACGAACACGGCGATGAACGAGAGGGCGTAGTCGGCGACGAAGAAGAACGCCGCGATCGCGATGGCGCGGTTGAAGCCGCCGGTGCTGATGAAGATCAGGCTCACCATCCCGCTCGCGATCAGGGCCACCGTCGGCGTGCCGCCCTCGTTGACGCGCGTCGCGACGCCCGGACCGAGGCCGTCGCGCGAAACCCCGTACAGCACGCGCGATGACATGAGCAAACACGCATTGACCGCGCTCGGCAGCGCGAGGATGACGACGAGCCGGACGACGGTGTCGCCGCGCGGACCAAAGATCGTCTGCGCGACCCGCGCCGCCGCGAGGGTCGACCCCGCCATCGCGCTCAAGGGCAGGACGTACAAGAACGCTAAATTGATCATCAGGTAGATCACGGCGACGACGAGCAGCGAGCCGAACATCGAGCGTGGGATCTGGCGGCCCGGATCGCGCAGCTCCTCCGAGAAGTAGAGCGGTCCACTCCAGCCGTCGTAGGTGTAGATCACCGCCTGCGCGCTCAGCACGAAGCCGACGAAGAGTGACGCCGTCGCCGGCGCCGTGGTGTTGACCACGTTAGGCGCGCGGGCCGCGGCCGCCGGGCCGCCGAAAACGAAACACGCGCCGACGAAGACGATCAGCGCGAGTGTTTTGAAGAAACTCGTAATCTCCTGCGAGCGTCCGCCGAGCTTCGTACTCCGCAAGAGCAAGGCGGTGAACACGACGACCGTCGCCAGCGCCAGCGGCATCGCGCGCGCCGACCACCCGGGAATGAGCGCGGCGAGGGATTCGCCGATGACGATCGAGATCGCGGCCGTGCTCGCGCACGTCGAGATCCAATCGTTCCACCCGACGACGAAGCCCGCGTACTCGCCGAACGCGCGGCGCGCGTACACGTACTGCCCACCCGAGCGCGGCAGCATCGTGCCGAGCTCCGCGAGCGCGTTAGCGCCGAGCAACGCGTAGAGCGCGCCGACGATCCACACACCGATGAAGAGCCATGGCGTCTGCAGCATCGACGCGACGTCGCCTGGAGTCCGGAGAATCCCGGCGCCGATGGTATTCCCGATCGCGACGGCGAGCCCGAAGGTGACGCCGAGAATGCTGAGGAGACGGGACACGGTGTGTGGGACGTTGGGTGAAGCGTGGCGCCTCACGCCCTCGCTTCCTCCTTCTCTTCCTCCACGGCTCCCGCCATCGCCCGGCGCACGATCTGGACGATCCCCGCGAGGAGCAGCGCCCAGACGAGGATGAGCAAGCCGCGCGTCGCGATGGTACCCATCGCCATGCCGGCCCAATCATGCCACTCCGCTCTCGCGGACCCGAGCGGCTCCCGACCCAACAAGATGAGGAGAACGCTCGTCGCCATCTCGCTCGAGCACTCGATGAGCGCGAACAAGGGCGCCCGCCAGGCCCAGCGCTGGATGGGGAAGTTCGCGAGGTGGGCCGTCGTCATGAACAACAGAAAGAGCATGCCCAACGCGAGCGATCCGCCAAAGAACAGCCACCCGCTAGCGCCGTGCGTCAGCACATACGCGCGATACACGTGCAATACTATCCCGGTCACGAGCGCCATCTCGACGAGCGAGAGCGAGAGCCGCCGGAATGCGCGCGGTTCCTGGAGATGCCACTCGACGGTTTGGCGGGGGAAGAAGGACACGGTGGGGTGGATGAAGGTTCTAGGTGCCGGGGTGCTCGGTGCTGGGTGCCTGGAAGCTCCTAGCGCCAATCACCTGGCACCTATCACCTGTCCCGTTGGACAAACGATCCGGAGAAACCGTGGCAACTTGGCCGAGTCGGGTCAAGAACTCGTACGACAGGAAAGGAAACGATGCACGCCGTTCTCGAGGGCTGCTGAATAACGTCCTCTATCGTACCGGTGTGGCTCGGCTCGGAACGACAGTACTTCAGAGGTTCCTAGATAATTATCGACATGCACGGTCCGGCGCAGGCGAGAAGAGAAATTGTTCCGGTGTGTGTTGGTCCGTGTCTTGTCAGTTTCGTCCGTGCTGGCGCTTTCGCCATCCAGGCGCACGGAAAGTCATCTGGGCAGATGCTCCTCGAGATACCGCGTTAGCAGAGAATAAAGATGCATCGTCGTACCCTGGCGCTCGCAGATGCAGTGCGTGCGATTCGGGTACACCATCAACTGGAACGGCTTGTTCGCCGCCACCAGCGCGTTGACGAGCGTTTCGGTGTTCTGATAGTGCACGTTGTCGTCGCCGGAGCCGTGCACGAGCAGGAGATCACCGCGCAGCCCACTGGCGAACGTCACCGGCGACGCCTGACGATAGTCCTCGGCGTTCGACTGCGGCAATCCCATGTAGCGCTCGGTGTAGATCGTGTCGTAGTAGCGGAGATCGGTGACGGGCGCGACGGACATCCCCATCCGATACACGTCCGGCGAGCGGAAGAGCAGATTGAGCGTCATCGATCCGCCACCGCTCCAGCCCCAGACGCCGATGCGCGTCGAGTCGATGTACGGCCGGCGCTCGAGCGCGCGCACCGCCGCGGTTTGATCGGCCGTCGCGAGAATGCCGATCTTGCGATAGATGGACTTCCGCCAGGCGCGTCCGCGCGGCGGCGGCGTGCCGCGATTGTCGACGCTCGCGATGATGTACCCCTGCTGCGCGAGCATGAGATGCCAGAGATACTGGCCGCCGCCCCACGCGTCCTGCACCGTTTGCCCCGCCGGTTCGCCGTAGACGTGAAAGAGCACGGGATACTTCTTCGTCGAATCGAAGTCGGGTGGCTTGATCATCCAGCCGTCGAGATCGTAGCCCTCTTCGCCGCCATTGGCCGCGCCGGGCACGCGGAAGAATTCGACCGCCCCGCGGGTGAGCGCGGCGACGCGTCGGCGCAGCTCGGCGTTGTCGACCAGCGTGCGCACGACTTCGTGGCTCGGCAGCCTAACGAGCTCCACCACCGGCGGCGTCCCGAACGACGACCAGGAGTGAATGGCCCACTTTCCACCCGGTGCGATGTCGTACTCGTGGGTCCCCGGCTCCGTCGCCGGTGTGACGCGCGCCGGCGCCTCGCTGCCGTCGAGTCGCGCGCGATAGAGGTAGAGCTGGGTCGGGTTCTCTGGCGACGCGGTGAAGTACACCGTCCCCGACTGCTCCTCCGTGCCGAGCACGAACGGGTCCCCGAAGAGATAGGCGGGATTCACGATGTCGAACGCGCCGGGGGTGACGTCGCGCGACGACTTCCCGTCGCGGGAGACGACGTACAGGTGCCGCCATCCGCTCGCTTCGCTCACCCAGGTGAAGCTCTTGCCGCCGTCGAGCCAGCGCAGGTCGTTCACGACATCCACCCAGGTACTGTCGCGGTCGACGCGGATCGGCCTGACGGCGCCCGTGCGCGCATCGCCGAGGTAGAGTGTGAGCGTATTCTGAAGTCGGTTGAGATGCTGGAGGACGACCGCGGAGGAGTTCCCCGCCCACTCCATCCGCGCGATGTAGTTGTTGCGCGCGTCGCCCGGAACGGCGAGCCACGTCGTCGCGCCCCCCGTCGCGGGCACGATTCCGACGCGCGCCGCCGAATTGGTCGTTCCGGCCTTCGGGTACTGCACCGGGACGGGGAACGAGTACAGCGAGTCGGTATCGTCGATGAGGTCGAAATCCTTCACGCCGGCGACGTCGAGCTGCCAGTAGGCGATGCGCGTGCCATCGGGGCTCCAGCGAAATCCGTCGCGCAGCGAAAACTCCTCCTCGTAGACCCAGTCGAAGGTGCCGTTGATGCGCGTCGGCGAGCCGTCTCTCGTCAGGCGCGTGATCGCGGGCTTGGCGCCGTCGAGCCGCTCGACATAGAGCTCGTGCTCCCGCACGTAGGCGACGCGGCCGCCATCGGGAGAGAACTTCGCGAACATGAGCGTCGACGGCTTCGCGTCCCCGCCGAGCTTGCGCAGCTTCCACGTCGCGAGGTCGAGCACCCAGTAGTCGCCGCGCGTGTTCTGGCGCCAGACGCGTTGAGAGTTCGTGAATACGAGAAGCTTCTTCCCGTCCGGGGACCAGGAGTAGTCCTCGATGTCGAGCGCGTCCGACGCGTTGGCGGGTGTGAGGCGCGTCGACGCGACAATGACGCTTCGCGCGCCCGTCGCCGCGTCGTAGCGCACGATGTCCGTGCCCCCCCCGACCGCGAGCTCGAGCGTCGTGTACGCGTCACCCGAGGAAAGCCAGCGCGCCGGGCCGAATGGCTGGCCGAAGAACTCGCGCGAGGCGAAGATGCGCTGCAGAGTGAGACGTCCCGGGTCGCTGATCTGTGCGCGCAGTACGACGCCCGAGAGCACAAGAATCAGGAGGGCTCGAAATGCTGTCTTTGATCGCATTGGGTTCGAATTCTGAATTGTCATCCCGAGCGAAATGTCATCCCGAGTGATGCGAGGGATCCGCTTGAAATTAGCGAGGAAGAGCAGATCCCTCGTCCCCTCAAAGCATGCGGGCAGCTGACCGCAACGCGAGCGCGCAAAATGTGAGCGTCGCGTTTGCGCAGCCGCCGCTCACCGACGTCGGCGCGCCAACCACCCACAGGTTCTCATGGTCGTGCGTTCGCCCATAGCGGTCGACGACGCTCGTCGCCGGATCATCGCCCATGCGGCAGCCGCCCGCCGGATGATCCTGGAACTCGTCGACATTCGTTCGCACTACGGTGCCGGCGCCGGCGCGCGCCATCGTCGAAAAGAGGCCGCGGATTCGCTCTTCCGTGAACGGCCGCAGCTCGGCCGAGGCCGGATCGTCGCGGAAGCTGAGCTTGGGTAGGGGATCGCCCCACGCATTGCGGCGCGACGCATCGAGCGTGAGCTCGCTCGCCCGATCGGGGATCACGTCGTAGTACGCGCGCACGCGCGCGACGCCGGTCTTCGTCCGTTCGCGCCAATCGCGCAGGATCGCGTCGCCGAGCAGGAGCGCGCCCGTATCGCTCGTTAGGCGCGCGCCCCGCCCCGCCGCCGACTCCCACACGCGCAGGTCGTGCCGCACGTAGCGGCCCCCCGTGTCGGCCGGCGTCACGCGCATGAACTGCTTCGTCACGAGGCTGTGCTGCTCGTTGATGCCAGGGTAGAGACGGATCGGTAGGGCGATGATTGCCTGGACGTTGCGGTGCCCGGTGAGATACTTGCCGACGAGCCCCGAGCGGTTGGCGAGCCCGTTAGGCGCGCCCGGTTGCGCCGAGAGCAGCAACAGGTGCGCGCTCCAGACGTAGCCGCCGGCGACGACGAACTGCTTCGCGTGAATCTCGAGCGTGTCGCGCGGACGGTCGCGCGCCACCGCGAGGGCGTGACTCACCCGCGACCTGCCGCGCTCGAGGACCAGCTGCCTGACGAGTGTCCGCGTCTCGAGCCGCACCTTCCGCGCCTGCCGCAGCGCGTTCCAGGTGAAGTCGGGCGAGTACTTCGCGCCGATGGGACAGATCGGCGAGCAGGTGTCGTTGCGGCAACACGGAGCGCGACCGCCGTACGGGACGGAATTCTTCGCCGACGGCTGACTCCACATCGCGATCCCCGCCTTCTCCACCCACTGCTTCAGGAGGCCGAGGTTGTAGGTCAGCGGCAACGGCGGCATCGGAAAGGGCTTCGCGCGCGGATCCATCGCGCCGGGTCCCTGCTCTCCGGCGACGCCGAGGATCTCCTCCGCCTCCTGATAATGTGGCTCGAGATCGTCGTAGGAGATCGGCCAATCGTGCCCGACGCCGAAGAGCGAGCGGACGTGGAAATCCTCGGGACTGAAGCGTGGCGTCACGCCGCCCCAGTGCATCGCCAGCCCGCCGACGCACATCGACCGCGACTGCAACGGCCCGTCGACGTCGTAGCCGTCGAGATGGTCGTTCGGCCAGGGATTCTCCCCGTACGCGAGCGCGCGTTCGCGCAGTGCATAACGATTCGCGAGTGGCGGAACGTCATCTCCGGCCTCGAGCACGACGATGTCGCGAGCTGTTCCGGAGTGCGCGAGTCGCTCCGCCACCATCGCCGCGGAGATTCCGGAGCCGATGATGCAGACGTCGGTCTCGATTACCGATCGCATGAGCGGCGGTTAGCTGTGTTTCAACAGAACCAGCTCACCGGACGCCGCGAGAGGACGGCAACTCTCGCGTCCAATCGCCACACCATAGCACAGGTCCGTCGCAACCGGCGACGCAAAGAAATGCGCGACTAACGCAACCGCCACATGGTCGGCCTCACCCACCGCCGGCATGCGATCCATCCTCGCACCGGCGAGCGCCGCGCGCACGAGCTGCTCCCGGCGCGCCACGTCGAGCGACGCGAACGGCGTCCCGTACCGTTGGCGCGCGGCGGCATCGAGCGCGTCGAGCTGAGACATCCACCGCGTCACTGGCGTCGGACCGGAATAACGAATGCGCGACGTGCCGTAGCCGTGCGTGAGCTCGGCGTGCTCGCGATAGCCGACCATCCATCGCCGGAATGCGTCGACGGCGCGCGACGTTCCCTCGGCGCCGAGCTCCGACGGCAGCACGACGTCGCCGAGCGCGAGGAGCGTCTGCGACGGCGCGCCCTCGGCCGAAAGTTCGGCGACGGACAGCGCGTGAGCTCGCCGCACGACCGCGGCGACGGGGACCGCGCCCGCGGCCCAGGCGAGAAAGGCGCGACGAGAGATCGACACTGGTGTTCTCCCTCCCCCTCCAGCGCACTGTCGGCGAACGAGTCGGACCCCTAATCTTCGCGCTTCCGATGCTGCTCGTCCATGAGCTGGCCAAGCGTTACGGCGACTATTGGGCGCTGCGCGGCGCGAGCTTTTCCATTCGCTCCGGCGAAGTGCTCGGCCTCGTTGGCCCGAACGGCTCGGGGAAGACCACGCTCCTCGAGTGTCTCGCGGGCCTTCTCCCCGTCGACGGCGGCCACGTCCGTCCCGACGAGCCACTCGTGCCGCGCAAGCGCCACGACCGGCTGTTCTACATGCCCGACGGTATTCTCCCATGGCCCGATCAGACCGTCGGCTGGGCGCTGCGCTTCTCCGCGTCAATTCAGGGCGCGGCGCGCGCCGACGTCGCCGAGGTCGCGCGCAATCTCGATCTCGTATCCCTCGATCGCCAGCGCATCGGCACGCTCTCGAAGGGACAGGGTAAGCGTTTACTCATCGCCCTCGCCCTGCTCACGCCGCAGCCGCTCGTGCTCCTCGACGAGCCCTTCGATGGCCTCGACCTGCGCCAGACGCGCGAGGCCGCGCCATTGCTCCGCCACGTCGCGTCCACGGGACGATCGCTGCTGCTCTCGATCCATCAGCTGCACGACGCGGCGCGCGTCTGCGATCGTCTGGTGCTCCTGAGCGACGGACGCGTCGCCGGCGAAGGGACTCTCGACGAACTGCGCTCGCGCGCGGAGCTCCCGAACGGCGGCGTGGAGGAGGTCTTTCTTGCGCTCACCTGACGCCGCGGCGTGGCGGCGGCTGTTCGGCAAGGAGCGCCGCGAGCTCGCCAGCTCTCGCGCGTGGATCGTGCTGCTCGTTGTCCTGGGGCCCCTCGTCGGTCACGCGTTCACTACGGCCGTCGATAGCTATGCGGAGGTCAGTGGAGCGGGCGGCGCCCCGGCGGCGCTCGCGCAGGGAGTGAGCCCGCTCGACGGGATCGTCGTTCCCGTATTTGGCGCCTACGCGATCGCCGGCATCCTGCTCTTTCCCTTCGTCGCGATCCGGCTCGTGTCGTCGGAGAAGCAGAGCGGCGCGCTGAAGCTCCTGCTGCAGGCGCCTGTGTCGTTAGGCACGATGCTCTTCGTGAAGCTCTTCGTGCTCGTCGCCGCGTGGGTCCTGGCGTGGACGCCGGGGCTCGTCGCCCTCGCGCTCTGGAGCGGCTACGGTGGACACCTTGCCGCGCCGGAAGTGCTCGGAGTGTTGCTCGGGCACTTTCTGCGCGTGACGCTGGTCTGTTCCCTGGCGATCGCCGCCGCGTCGTTCACCGACAACGCGGCGACGGCCGCGGTCGTCACGCTCGCGATCACGCTCGGCACCTGGGCGCTCGACTTCATCGCGCAGGTGCGCGGCGGGCTCGCGCTGACGCTCGACGCGTACACGCCCGAGTCGGCGCTCCGCACCTTCGAGACGGGAGAGATTCGTCTCGCGATCGTGCTCGTGACTCTGGTGATCACGGCCGCGGCGCTGCTGCTGGCCGTCGTCTGGCTGCATCCCGGACGGCGGGGACGCGCGCGCGTCGCGTGGACAATGGCCGCCGTCGCCGGCGCCGCGCTCCTCATCTGGGCGGCCGCGCGGCCGCGAGAGAGCTGGGACGTGAGCGAGGATCGAAGAAATTCATTCTCGCGCGCCGACGAGCGCGCGCTCTCCGCGATTCGTGCGCCGCTCGAGGTGACCGTGTATCTCGCGCCCGAGGATCCGCGACTGGCGGATCTCGAGCGGGGTGTTCTGCGCAAGCTTCGGCGGACGTTGCCGCGAGTCGACGTGGAGTACGCCGCGCGCGGCAGTGGGCTGTTCGCGCGTCCAGGCGACCACTATGGGGAAGTCTGGTATGCTCTCGGAGGGAAGCGGGCGATGAATCGATCGACGACGGAGCCGATCGTGCTCGAGACGGTGTATGGTCTCGCCGGCATAACGCCGCCAACGAACACGGCCGAGGCCGCGTACTCGGGGTATCCACTGGCGGCGCGTCCGACGGGCGCGGCGCTGATATTTTATCTGCTCTGGCCGCTCGTGACCCTCGCCATCTGGTTCTGGACGCGCCGGCCGCCACGCAAGGGTTCCCTCTCCACCACGATTCGACCGTGATCACACGTCTCCTTGTTTCGAGCTTACTCATCGCCCCTGCCCCGTTCGCCGTCGCGCTCGGGCAGAAGCCGATCCCAGTCGATCTCTCGCGCGAGCAGGTGAACGCCGAGCCGACGAAATTCCTGCCGATGGTCGGGAGCTGGATCGTGATGTCGGAGGAGGGAAAGAACGTGGTCCTGGTGGACGGTCGCGCCTGGAAGCGTGGCCAGCCGGCGGGCGGGCTCGCCGACAATGCGCGCGCGATCTACGGCGCCAAGCACGAGGAGTTCATCGACAACGTCAAGGCGTTCGCCTATTTCCCGATCGCCGTCGCCAAGGACATCGACAGCTTCGAGAATGGCGAGATCTCGGTGCGCTTCCAGATGATCGGCGGCACGTTGGACCGCTGCTCGGGGATCATGTTCGACCTCAAGCCTAACGGCGATTATCTCGCCGTGCGCTACAACGGCACCGAGGACAATCTTGTGCTGTGGACGTTCAACAACGGCAAGCGGAGCTTCGTGAAGCGCGGCACGGAGAACGTTCCGCTCGAGCTCGGGACCTGGCATGAGATCAAGATCGCCGTGCACGGCACGCAGCTCGAGGGCTATCTCGACGGCAAGCACCTGCTCGATTACACGCTCAAGGCGCCGGTATCGGGCAAGGTCGGTCTCTGGTCCAAGACCGACAGCATGTCCGAGTTCGCCGACTTCACTGTCACGCCCGCCGCGAAATGATCACTCGTCAGGCGCTTTTCGCTTCGCTCGCCGTCGCGCTCGGCGCCGGCGCCGCCGCGGCCCAGCGCTGCGCTCCGCCCGACACGACCGCGGAGTGGTTCGCCCGGCAGCGCGAGTGGCTGAGCGACGCCAAGCACGATTGGTCGGACAACGCGTTTCGCGGCGCGCTGATCGCGGCGGCGGGGATCGACACGATGCGCGTGCTCCCGGCGCAGTTCGGCGTCCAACTCGAGGGAGCCCCTCGCGCGACGGCGTCCGACACGGCGATGTTGACGCGACTGCGTTCCCTCGCGGCGATCCGTGGCTCGGCCTGGCCCTACCGCCGCGTGGTCGGGGCGGCGGGCGTGCGCGCGGTGTGGTGGATCTCCCAGAGCGACACCGCGCTGCAGCGCACGGCACTCCATCGCATGATGGAGTCGGGTGGCGACGAAGCGCTCGCCGCGGACGTCGCGGTGCTCGAGGATCGCGTTAGGCTCCAGTCGGGTCGCAAGCAGATCTACGGCTCGCAGCTCCATTTGGTGGGGGGACGCCTCGTACCCGAGCCGATCGAGGACTCCGCGCACGTCGACATGCGGCGCGACGCGGCAGGCCTGCCGCCGTTGCGTCAAGCGATGTGCGTCGCCAGGTGAGCCTCGACTGAAGGCCATGGACGACCGCATTCGGCACCTCACACCCGAGCTCCTCGCATCGCTCTCGGCCGACGAGGTGGCCGACGCGATCGTACAGCACGTGCACAAGTGTGTCGGCGGGGCCTGGGGACGCGAGGCACCGATCATTCGGTCGCTGCCGGCGGGCGTGCGCGCGATCTACACCACCTGGCTCGTCGACGCCGAGGTGAATGCCGGCGGCTTTCATCAGTATTTCTTCAACTCGTCGGGGCAGTACGCCGGCGACGCACTCGCCGGTTACGAGCTCCTCGGCGCGGAGGAGTATGCCGCCATCATGCGCTCGGCGATCGCGAC
>DATBHD010000242.1:0-14643 GCA_036557635.1 Gemmatimonadaceae bacterium | reverse complement strand
CGTCTCCACTCTCCACTCTCCACTCTCCACTCTCCACTCTCCACTCTCCACTCTCCACTCTCCACTCTCCACTCTCCACTCTCCACTCTCCACTCTCTACTCTCTACTCTCTACTCTCTACTCTCTACTCTCTACCCTCTACCCTCTACTCTCCACCCTCTACTCTCCACCCTCCACCTTCCACCCGCTCTCTACCCTCCACCCTCCACCGCTCTCTACTTCACCGTAAAGTCCTTACTCTGCACTTCCTGGCCGTTCACGAGCACTTTCACCGTGTACTTTCCCGCCGGCCAGCCGCTTGGTTTGGAAACGTGAAACTCAGTGTACGCGTCGCCGGTTGGTGAGATGTTTTCACTGGTCTCGTTGACGACCTGGCCATCCTGATAAACCCAGCGCGCGACGAGAATCGCGTTCGGCGACGCGCCCGTGGTGTGCACGGACGCGAAAATCGTGTCGCGCATCGAGAACGTGTCGGTTGCATTCATCACTTTACTGCCGGCGTCGACGCTACGGCCAAGGGTGACGTCGGCAACCTGAACGGCCGATCCCGGCGCGATCGCGCCGCCGGACGTCTCGGTCGTAGGCTGTTCCTTTTTCCTGCCGCACGCGCCGATCGCCAACAACGCGAGGGACAGTACCGCGGCGCGGATCATCGACCGACTCAGAATCACTGATTGCATGGTGGATGTCCTCAGGCGTTAGGCGGAAGAGATAGCACCTGCCCCGGCTGAATCAGATCGGGATTCTTGATCTTGTCCCGATTCGCGTCGTAGATGGCGTGCCATTTATCGGCATCGCCATAGACGCTCTTGGCGATCTTCGAGAGGCTATCGCCGGACTGGACGGTGTAGCTCCGCTTCGGCTGATCCGCTGCGCCGGTGCTCGAGCTGCCGCTCTGGACGTCCGAGAAATTGGCCGCGGGCTTGTCGCCGCGGTTCGCGCTATCTGTCATCGTTGGCTCCTCATGAGCAGGAATTGCTTCACGAGCAGCAGGATGCATTCCCCGATCGGTCGCGGCTCAACGATTCCAGCCCTCGACGCGCGCCGAGGCCACCATCTCGCGTGGGTCGCGCATGATCGAAGACGTGCGCGCGCGTCCCGAGCTCGTGATCGGCGACGGCGCGCACGATGTCGAGTGTGCTAGCGATGCCAACGAGCTCGTCGTCCCGGACGTAAGGAATCTCCCGACGCACCGTCGGTGATTCGGAGAGAAAGACCGCGCCTTCTCCTCACGAGTCTTCCTCGTTCCCCCCGACAGTTGGCCCAAAGGGCAACTGGTATTCTCTCCTCACAATCGATCGCGCGGTGGCCACATCGGAACTGCCGATGCCCCGCCGCCGCCCGTTCCGGTGAGAGGAGAACGCT
The DNA here is from genome assembly GCA_036557635.1 of Gemmatimonadaceae bacterium. Lineage (GTDB taxonomy): Bacteria > Gemmatimonadota > Gemmatimonadetes > Gemmatimonadales > Gemmatimonadaceae > AG2. The sequence goes on along the minus strand of DATBHD010000242.1, from coordinate 13,278 downwards.
CCATGATGAAACAATCCCTAACGAGTCTCGCGCTGACCGCTCTCGTCGCGATCGCCGGCTCGACGCAGGCCCAATCCGTTCGGTTGGCGGTCGGCCCCGAGAGCAAGCTCTGGATCGAAGGCGGCTCCAACCTGCACGGTTGGAGCTGCAAGGCGAGCTCGATCGAAGCGGCCATCGACGTCGACGAAGCGTTCGTCAAGACGACCGCCGCCTCTCCGAGCCTGCTGAAGAAAGTCGAAGTCAGAGTTCCCGTTCGTAATCTGAAATGCGGCAACGGGAAGATGGACAACAATCTGTACAAGGCGTTGAAGGCGGACGACGCGCCGCAAATCAGCTACATCCTCGCGACCTTCGACGTCGTGCCGGACAGCGCCGCCGCAAACGATTCGTTCACGATCAAGACCGTTGGCGCACTGATCATCGCCGGGACCGAGCGCACGGTGAACATGGATGTCACTGCCTCGCGACTGAGCGACGGCAGCGTCCGCGCCGAGGGAGCACTGCCGCTCCTGATGACGGACTTCGGCGTCAGGCCGCCGACGGCGTTGTTCGGCACGCTGCGCACGGACAACAAGATCACCGTGAAGTTTTCCCTCCTCGCCGGTTCACAAACCGTAAACGCCGTTCTGACCGGCGAACAGCGCTGACTCGAGAGAGCTCAGCCCTACACCACCCACACTCTCGAGGTCTTCCGAGGCTTTATGAGACACTCAACAAAGCTGTTTCTCGCCGCGCTGGCGATTCCCGTCTTCACCGGCTCGCTCCGCGCCCAGCAAACGACCCAAGCCGTCGATTCCGGCACCAAGACCGAGACCGCCAAGCCGAAAGCCGACTCCACGACGCCGAGCAGCGCGAAGAAGATCACCAGCCTGCCGGCGATCGAGTTCCAGCACCTCCGCCCGGCGGATCAGCGCGGCCTCAACGTCTTCGAGCCGCCGAAAGACGACTCCGTCCCCTACACCGGCTTCAAGCTCGGCTGGGGCGCGGCGATGACCCAGCAATTCCAGGGGCTTCACCACAGCAACGCCGCCGCGCCTAACGTCGTCAACGGCGTCAATCAGAATCAGCTCATCACCATCGGCAACGGCTTCAACAATGCCGTCGCGAACCTCTATCTCAACGCCCAGGTCGCGCGCGGCATTCGGCTCGCGATGACGAGCTACGCCTCGGCGCGCCACCATCAGGAGTCGTGGATCAAGGACGGCTACGCCCTCATCGACGAGTCGCCGATCGACAATCCCCTGCTCAACAGCATCATGAAGTACACCACGCTCCGCGTGGGGCACTTCGAGATCGACTACGGCGATGCGCACTATCGCCGCAGCGACAACGGGCAGTCGATGTACAATCCGTTCGTCGGCAACTACATCATGGACGCGTTCACGACCGAGATCGGCGGGGAGATGTATCTCCGCGCCGGCCCGTGGCTGGCGATGGGCGGGGTCACCGGCGGCGAGATCCATGGCCAGGTGACGACGCCGGCGAAGCGCTCGGCGAGCCTGCTCGGCAAGCTCGGCGTCGACAAGGCGTGGTCGCAGCACCTCCGCTTCCGCCTCACGGGCTCGATGTACGCGAACGGGCAATCGGCGAGCAACACCCTCTTCACTGGGGATCGCGCCGGCTCCCGCTACTACGACGTCCTCGAGAATACCACGTCGACGGAGACCGCGAACGCGTGGTCGGGGGCGATTCGCCCCGGGTTCGGCAACAACGTCCATGCGTTCGTCGTGAACCCCTTCGTGAAGGTGGCCGGCCTCGAGATGTTCGGGAACCTCGAGACCGCGACGGGGAAGGGCGCGGCCGAGGTCAGCAATCGCACGGTTCGCCAGTATGTCGGGGAGGCGCTGTACCGGTTCGCCAAAGACCAATTGTATGTGGGCGGCCGTTACAACACGGTGAAAGGGGAGCTGGCAGGGATCGCGAACGACATTACCGTGAACCGGTGGCAGTACGGCGGCGGCTGGTTCGTCACGCCGCTGCTCCTGACGAAGGTGGAGTACGTGAACCAGACGTATCTCGACTTCCCGACGACCGACATTCGCAGCGGTGGGCAATTCAAGGGCTTCATGGTCGAGGGCGTGCTGGCCTTCTAGAGTGAGGTGCAGTACACGAACACCAGGGCGCGCGACCGATCGGTCGCGCGCCGTCCGTGTCGAGAGGCGCAATCGTTAGGAATGCGGGGAGGGCATATGGAGACCGTCGTTCAAACTCGTGTGGACACCGAGCCACCATCGAAGCCACAACCGATCGTCGTCGCGACCGATGGTTTGCCGCAATCACGCGGAGCGGTCGAAACGGCGCGCGTGCTGGCAAAGCGCCTCGGGAGCATGGTCCGCGTGATTGGCGTTTTCGAATCGCCGGCACTGGTCGTACCGGACGGGCAATTGCTGCTCGACCCCAATGTGTCGGCGAGCCTCCGCGCCGATCTCGCGCGACGCGTTCACGAGCAGTGCACGATAATCGGCGAGGACGGCCCGCGCATCGACGCGTGCGAGATCCTGAACGGCGAGCCGGCGCGCGTCGTCAGCGAGTCCGCGGCGGAGCGAAATGCCCAACTCATCGTGCTCGGCATCGGCCGTCACGAGCTCGCGGACCGCATGTTTGGCGACGAGACGGCGCTCAAGGTCGTGCGGACGAGTCGCATGCCGGTGCTGGCGGTGCCGGAACGGAGCACGGTCCTGCCGCGGCACGCCGTCGTTGGCGTGGACTTCAGTGAGGGTAGCGTGCGCGCCGCACAGACGGTCCTTCGTTTCCTCGGCGATGAGGGCATTCTCGAGCTCGTCCATGTGATCCCGCGCGAGCGTTTGCTGTTCGACGCGTGGGTCTCGGCGGAGGAGTACACTCGCTACGTGCGCCACTCGCTCACCCGCTTCGTGGCACGCCTAACGATCCCGGCGGGCGTGCGAGTCGCGGACGCGACGTTGAGCGGCGATCCGGCGAAGGAGCTGCTCGCCCACGCGAAAAGGAGCGGAGCGGACGTGATCGCCATCGGGAGCCACGGACATGGCTTCGTCACGCGACTGGTTGTCGGGAGCGTGACGACGAAGCTGCTCCGCACAGCGACGTTGCCGGTGCTCGTCATTCCCGCCGACGCGTTCGAGACGGACCAACGCGACGCCGCCAATGGCGTCACGCTCAATCTCGAGCGCTCGCGGTGGAGCTCCGTGCTCGACGATTTCACGCAATCGAACGCCGGACGCCGCACGCGCCTCGAGGTCGACGATCCGGAGCTGGGCGCGCAGGCGCAGGAGCAAGACTATCCGCTCCTCGGCGTGACGTTCGATCCGGTGGACCAGCGCGTCGAGATCATGCTCGGCGAGCTGGGAGCTGGCGAGCCGCATCTCTCGCGCAGCATCGGCGGCGTCGACGCGCTCGATGTGCTCACCGACACCGACGGTCGAGATGTCGCGCTGCGGCTCAGACACGGCACCGGTCAAACGATCCTGACGCTGCTGCGGTGATCACCGCACAGCGCCGGCGATGCCACGAGGGAACTGGATGAGCCTAACGGCGCTCCGGCGATCACCGCGGGGCGCCCTCGCCGCGTCCAGCATCGTCGTGATCGCGGCCGGCCTCGTGCTGAAGCTCGTGGCGCCGGACTGGGCATCGAGGGTGTGGCTGGCGGGTCTCGTCCTCACCGGCGCGCCTATCGTGTGGCGAACGCTGCTCGAGACGCGGCGAGGCCGGTGGGCGACCGACGTCGTCGCCGTGCTGGCGATCATCGGCGCGGTCGCGCTTCAGCAACCACTGGCGGGACTGGTGATCGTTCTCATGCGCTCGGGTGGCGAGGCGCTCGAGGACTACGCGGCGGGCCGTGCCTCCGCGGCGCTGCGCGAGCTGGAGGCGGCCGCGCCGCGGATCGCGCATCGCTTCAGCGGCCGCGACCTAACGAGTGTCGAAGATGTGCCGGTCGGCCGCATCGAGATCGGCGACCTGCTGCTCGTGCGGCCCGGTGACATCGTGCCATGTGACGGCGCGGTGCGCGACGGCCATTCACTCGTGGACGTGTCGCGACTCACCGGTGAGCCGGTGCCGGTCGCGGCCGAGGTGGGAACGGCCCTCATGAGCGGAAGCGTGAACGGGGATGGCGCCTTGACCATGGCCGCGACCGCGCGCGCCGAGGACAGTCAATACGCCAAGATCGTCGAGCTGGTCCGCACGGCGCAGACTACGAAGGCGCCGCTGGTGCGACTCGCCGACCGGTATGCGATGTGGTTCACGCCGGCGACGCTGCTCGTGTGCCTCGCGACCTACCTGGCGACGCACGACGCGATTCGGGTGCTCGCCGTGCTCGTCGTGGCAACCCCGTGTCCGCTCATTCTTGCGACACCGATCGCGATCATCGGCGGCATCAGCCGCGCGGCGCGACGCAGGATTATCGTCAGGCACGGCGGAGCCATCGAGGCGTTGAGCCGCGTCGACACGGCGATATTCGACAAGACCGGCACGCTGACCATCGGCAAGCCGCTCGTGAGCCGGGTGATTCCGGTCGGTGATCTCGGCGAGACGCAGCTCCTGCGCTGGGCGGGCGCCGTGGAGCAGGGCTCGAGTCATCTCCTGGCTCGGACACTGGTCGATGCGGCGCAATCGACGGACGGTCCGCTGCCGATCGCGCGCGCACACCTGGAGTCACCCGGTCGAGGCGTGACCGCCGACGTCGACGGTCACGAGGTCGCGGTGGGCGCGCGTGCCTTCATCCTCGAGCGCGCGGCGGCGGCGCCCGACGTGCTATCGGCACTCGAGCGAAACGAAGTCGGGCTGCGGGCCTACGTGGCCGTCGACGGCCGGCTCGCCGGCGTCATCGAGTACTCCGATCGGACGAGACCGGGACTCGCCGACATGTTCGCGCGACTGGCGAAGTTAGGCGTTAGGCGAGCCCTGCTCCTGTCGGGAGATCACACGCCCAACGTGCGCGCGGTCGCGCAAGAAGTGGGGATCACCGAGGCGCGCGGCGATCTCCTGCCCGCGGAAAAGGTGAGCGTCGTCCAGCAGCTGGTGCGCGAGGGGAATCAAGTCCTCATGGTGGGCGACGGCACCAACGACGCGCCGGCGCTGAGCGCGGCGCACGTCGGAATCGCGCTCGCGAGTCACGGCGGCGGAATCTCGGCCGAAGCCGCGGACGTCGTACTGCTCATCGACGATGTGTCGCGAGTCGCCGACGCGATCCAGATCGGACATCGCACGCTTGCCGTGGCGCGCCAGAGCATCTGGCTCGGCCTCGGGTTGAGCGTTCTTGCAATGGTGGCCGCAGCATTCGGAGAGATTCCACCGACGGTGGGCGCGCTCCTGCAGGAGGCAATCGATGTCGCCTCGATAGTCAACGCCCTGCGCGCCAGCCGCGGCTAGTGAGCCGCGGCCAGGTCACCGCACGCCTTCGGGCTCCGGAGTGAGAAGGCCGAGTCGGAGCGCGAATTGCACGTAGTCGGGACGCGCATTGAGCCTGATCTTCTCGCTGATGCGCTGCTTGTACGTGTCGACCGTTTTCGGGCTGATCGCGAGGCGCTCACCGATGTCCGGTGCCGTGTATCCCTGCGCCACCAGGCGCAGCACGTCACGCTCGCGATCGGTGAGCTTCTCGAACATCGTTCGATCGGTCGATGCACGGTCGTTGGTGCGGATGCGCTGCGCGAGGACATTGGCCGCGGCAGGTCGAACGTACACGTCGCCGAAAGCGACGGCGCGCACGGCGTCGACAAGCTCGTGATGCGCCGCGCTCTTTACGAGATATCCGGAGGCGCCCGCCTTGAGGGCCTCGGCCAGATATTCCTCTTCCGCGTGCATCGTGAGCACGAGCACCTTTGGATGCGGTTCGACCGAGGTGATCTGACGCGTCGCCTCCAGACCGTCGATGTCGCTCATCGACAGGTCCATGAGAATGACATCGGGTCGCACCCGGGCCGCGAGCGCGACTGCCTCACGACCGCTGCCCGCTTCGGCAACGACGACGATGTCCTTCGCTGATCCCAGCACGGCGCGCAGCCCTGTGCGAACAACCTGGTGATCGTCGGCGAGCATTACACGAATTGTCTCTGTAAGCATATCTACCACCCTGGAGCAGATTGAACGCTCCAAAACAATGGCGTTGCGGTTGAGTCCCGTCTGTCGGACTTAGGCCGCATTGTCGTAAGGGCTTCGCTGACTTCGTCAATCTTCAGCTGGATGGAAGAGGAGGAAGGCGCGTGGGCTGGCGCGAACGAGCGCATCGGCAACGCTGCCCACGACGACCCTCGACGCGCCACGCCCGTGCGTCGACAGAGCGACAAGATCGATGTGATGCGCCGCCAGCGCATCGACGATCGCGGGCGCAGCGTGCTCGACCAGGCGCACTTCGATGCTGACGCGGAGGCCGTATTGTTCGCGCAAGCGCGCCGCCAAGTCCTCGAGGTACTTCCGCGCGAGATCCGTGAGCCGCTCGGTCGCGCCACTGTCGATGAGCGTGACGGGTACGGGAGAGGAGAGAGGGTAGCCCGGGCCCTTCGCCACCACTGGTTCGACCGCGCGGAAAAGAACAATGTCGCTCCCGAATACGCGGGCGAGGCGTACGGCATGTCCAACGATTGATTCGGACAGTCGCGATCCATCGAGCGGGATGAGCATTCGCTCGAAGACCTTGAGACGGTCGGGTTCGCCGGCTTCGTCTCGAGGGCGTACCATGAGGACCGGCACGGAGACGTTGCGCGCGACGCCGTCGGCAACGCTGCCGAGCCATGCGCGACGAATGCCGGTGCGCCCGTGGGTGGACATGACGATGAGATCCACGGCATGCCCGCGGACGTAGTCGCAGAGCGCGCTGACCACAGGCTCCTCGAGGAGCTCCGTCGACACTTTCACGTTGGCACATTCCGACATCTGCTCGGCGACGCGCGCGAGGTATTCCCCCTCTGACTCTCGCTGCTCTCGGTCCCAGCGCCCCGTCGCGACTCCTTCGCCATAACCGAGAGGTCGATGGACACGCAAGAGTGTCAGCAAGGCTTTGCTGCGCTCGAGAATCGCGCTGGCAAACGGCAGGGCTTGTTCGGCGAACATCGATCCATCGAGCGGTACGAGAAGCGAGCGATACATGGCGAACTCCTGATCGGTGGCCCTCACAAGAACGATGCACGACCGCGTAGCGTCGAATCAGTCCGCGAAAAGCGCACACGCGTCCGGGAATCCACGTAAGAGTCGAGTAGAGCCCGGCGGGTTGACTCGGCGCGTCGCGCGAAGGCTCGCCGATTCCGGAGCCGAATTGGATGACGCGCGGTGAGTGAGGTCCCTGACGCCGATTCCACCATTCCCCGACTTCGGGGTGTGCCCGCCAGCGGCAATTTTCGCCCAGTCAGACCGACGGGAATGGGCCCGGTCGGCGCGAGAATCGGGGGATGTCATGTCACACACCGCGTTGTATCCGCACATCGCCGACGGCATGGGAGTGTTGATCCCAATCGATGCGACGTACCTGCACGGACGCCTCAGTGTTGGCGAGCACGCGCGTGGTCTGGTGATCATCGCGAACGGCGATGGCGATCGTTTGTACGAAGCGACCAACGCGTACATCGCGCGCCGCCTGGCGGACTTCGGCTTCGGCACGCTCGTTGTCGATCTGCTCACACCTAACGAGGCTGCCGAAGACGCGGAGTCGTCGTCATTGCGCTTCCATCAGAGCCTGCTCGCGGCGAGGCTCGTGAAGGTCACGCAGTGGGTGCGGGCGCGCCTCGTCTTTCGCGGTCTCGAGATCGGCTACTTCGCGAGCGGGCTGTGCGCGGGCGCGGCGCTTGCGGCGGCAGCCGTATCCGCCAACGTCCGTTCGGTCGTCTGCCGCGGAGCGCGAGTCGACCTCGTGGTGCCACGGCTCCGCAGCGTGCGCGCTTCGGTGTTGCTCCTCGTGGGCGCCCGCGATTCGGCCCATATCAACGCCAGCCGGGGCGCGTTCTGGCTTCTTCCCGACACGGCGCGCCTCGAGGTGCTGCCTAACGCCGGACACCTGCTCGACGAGCCGGCGACGCTGGAGCGCGTCGCACGCTCAGCCGCCGAGTGGTTCGGCGACACGCTCGAAATGCAGCCGGAGGTGGTGGACGCGATCGACGGGATGCTTGCCGGCGTGCCGTGACGGGCGGGCAGAGGGGCAGAGGGTGGAGGGTTGAGGGTAGAGGGTAGAGGGTAGAGGGCAGAGGGAAGAGAGTGGTGGGTAGAGAGTGGTGGGTAGAGAGTGGAGTCAATTCGCTATTCCCTCTACCCTCCACCCTCTGCCCTCTACCCTCCACCCTCTACCCTCTACCCTCTACCCTCTACCCTCTACCCTCCACCCTCTACCCGCCCTACACCCTCCACCCTCTACCCTCTACCCTCTACCCGCCCTCCACCCTCTACCCTCTGCCCTCTACCCGCCAGGGGGAACGAGACAAATGCTCAACTGGCGCGTCGGTGCGGCCTGTCGCACGCGTGCTCGATGAGCGTCCCGTGATCTCATCGACGTGAATTCTGAACAGTACCTGCCGCATCGGCGCCGGGTCCTTGGCATCCAGCGCGTCGGGAACCATCTCGCGAATCAGCACGAGAGTCGACGCATACGCCGCACGATCCGACGGAGAACCGTCGCCGTCCGGAATGTGCACGGCACCATGGATGATCACGCTCCGCCAATCGAACATCCCCTCCACCTCGTCGACCTCGAACGCGACCCACGGGTGATGGAGGAGCGTCGCTACCTTGGTTCCTGGGCTCGTACGGCCGTGAAGCCATCCGTCCGAGTAGACGTAGTGCACCGGCTCGACGTCCACTCGGTCATGAAAGGTGAAGGCGATGCGCCCGACTTGATTCCGCAGCAGGAGATCCTCGCACTCGCTCCGCGACATTTCGCGAAAGGTCGGTGTGCGTTGGGAATGCTTCGTCGGTTTTGTCATGGCGCCATCCCTCCGCTTGCGGGATCCACGGCGGCCTCGGCTGCCAGCCAAACTGAGGCTGATCGGAGTGCTCCGCCGTAAGTCTGCGGCCAGTCGCCGTGTCAGACATTTCCCTACACAGTTTCAGGTGCTTCCCGAGGGTCGACTCCCGCTGTGGCACGCATACTTCGGGATCTTCAATCATGGTTTTTCTTGGTGCCGGTCATCTCTCACGCCGCACGATCCGTACTTCCCCCGTCTCCGCAGCTCGGGAATGGGTCGACGTTTCGATCTGAAGAGCGGCTCATGGGATCAACCGCGCTCCGGATCCCCCTCGTCATCAAGCTGCTCGGCGCCAACGCCCTTGCGCTGGGGATCGTCGTCTTCGGTTCGATGTTGAGGGGCAGTCGAGTGTCGCTCGTTGCGACGCTGCTCGCGTCGGCGCTCGCAATGGTGGTGTTCGCCTTGCTCGCGGCGGTTGCGCTGCTTCCGCTGCGGAGCATAGAGGCGATCGCTTCGCGAGTATGGCGCGGCGACTTCGGCGCCCGCGTCGGCATCTCTCCGGTCGCTGATCGCGACATGAAGCGGATTGGAACGACGTTCAACCTGCTGCTCGACGGGCTCGTGGCCGATCGCGCCCGCATGCGGGCCCTTGCCGCGGCGGTGATCGATGCGGGCGACCGGGAGCGCGCCAGCCTCGCGCGCGAGCTGCACGATTCCACCGCACAGCAGTTGGCGGCGCTCGTGCTTCAGCTCAGTGCCGCGGCGCGTGACTGCGACGATTCGGGTCTCGCCGACCGCCTCGGCGGGATGCGCGAGCAAGCCAAGGCGACGCTCGAGGAGGTTCGGCTACTCTCACACACGGTGCACCCGCGCGTGCTCGATGACCTCGGATTGCAGGCGGCGCTCAAGAAACTGGGACGCGAGGTGGGGGAGGTGAGCGGCGTCGAGATCGAGGTCACGTCGGAGACGAACGGCGTGGTCGTGCCGCCGACGGTGGCGTCGGTGTTGTACCGAGTCGCGCAGACCGCGGTACACAACGTGGTGAAGCACGCTCAGGCGAAGCATGTCACCGTTCGCCTAACGGTGCGTGGCCCGGACACGATTCTCGACGTGATCGACGACGGGCGGGGATTCGACGTCGAGGACGCGGAGCAGCGCCGGCCGGGGATGGGATTGTTCACGATGCGTGAACGCGTGGCGCTGGCCGGTGGTCTCTTCGATATTCACAGTACCCCCGGTGTTGGCACGCACGTTACGGCGTCCATACCGCTGATGGATCTTCTCACGAACAACAACGCAGGGGCAGCGACATGAGTGACGGCGAGATCCGCGTCGTGCTCGCGGACGACCACACCGTCGTGCGCACCGGTCTCAAAGCGGTGCTCGGCGCGGCGCGCGATATTCACGTCATCGGCGAAGCGCAGAACGGCCGCGAAGCGGTCGCGATGGCCGAGCGGCTCGATCCCGACGTCGTCGTCATGGACCTAACGATGCCCGACGTCGACGGCATCGCGGCGACGAAGGAGATCGCGCAGAAGGGGCTCCGCGCCCGCGTGCTCGTGCTGACCATGCATCTCGAGGACGACTATCTCGTCCCGCTCATGGAGGCCGGCGCGGCGGGCTATCTGGTCAAGAGTGTCGCCGACCGCGAGCTGGTGGACGCCGTCCGGGCGGTCGCGCGTGGCGATATGTATGTGCGACCGGCGGCGGCGCGGGTATTGGCACAGAATCTCACCAAGCGCGCGGCGGCGCACTCGGAGCAGGAGCGGTTCGATCAACTCACGCAGCGCGAGCAAAATGTGCTGCGACTGGTGGCGCAGGGATACTCCGCGCCGGAGATCGGGGAGCAGCTCTTCATCAGTCCGAAAACCGTCGACACATACAAGCAGCGGATCCAGGAAAAGCTCGGCATTGCCCATCGTTCGGACTACGTGCAGTTTGCGCTGAAGCTCGGACTACTCGCGAAGTCGTAGCGATTTCGCAGGGCGAGCGCACACTCCGGCCTTCGCCCCAATGCCGTACCTGAAGATCCGTTCCGTCACGATCGCGCTGGGCATCGCGCTCGCGGTTCTCCTTCTACCGCTTGGCATCACGCTCCGTGATCTCTCGCATGGCACGAGCGAGGGAGGATGGCTTCGGCTGGCGGCGCTCGCCGGCGCGCTTGGCGCCGTGGGATTTTCGCTGCGACGACAGCGCTCGGTGCGAACGTTGCTGGCCGAGCGCCAACGTTTGGAGGAGCAGCGCCACGCGTCGGACGCGATGTTCGCGAGCATTCTCGCAATCGCCGCCGACGCGATCATTACGATCGACGACGAGCATCGGATCATTCACTTCAACAAGGGCGCCGAGGAAGTGTTCGGGTGGAGGTCGGCGGATGCGTTAGGCCAGCCGCTGAACGTGCTGCTCCCGCAGCGCGTTCACGAGCGCCACGACGCGTACGTCGACGAGTTTGGAGCCGCGCCGGAGACGTCGCGGCGAATGGGGCATCGTCGCGAAGTCGCCGGGCGTCGCCGCGACGGCAGCGAGTTCCCCGCCGAGGCGTCGATCTCGAAGCTGGATCTGCCGGGAGGACGGCGCGTGTTCACGGCCGTCGTGCGCGACATGACCGAACGCCGTCGCGCGCAGGAAAGCGAGCACTTCCTGGCCGACACGTCAGCGCGGCTCTCGGCGTCGCTCGGATTCGAGGACGTGCTCCAGGCGGTCGCCGACTGCGCGACGCCGATGCTCGGCGACGTTTGCCTCGTCGACGTGCTGGACGGGGCGAGGTTCGTTAGGCGCGTCGCGAACGGCGAGCCGGCGGGGAGTGACGCGCTCGCCGCCCTGTCCGGAGAGGGGCTCACGTGGGACTCGCTGTTACCCGCGGTCGACGTCATCCGGCGCGGCCGAGCCGAGGTCGTAGAGTCCGTGAACGACACGTGGCTCGGGGCGCACGAAGAAAACGCGGGCAACCTAAGGAGTTGGCGCCGATTGGGTGTGCACTCGCTCCTCGCCGTGCCGCTCACGATCGGCGAGCGGACCTTCGGCGCGGTGACGATGCTCGCGTGCAACGGGCGGCCGCCGTACGGCGCCGACGCGCGAGCGCTGGCGGAGAAGTTCGCGGCCCATGCGTCGCTCGCGCTGGAGAACGCGAGGCTTTACCGCGAGGCGCGGCGCGCGACCGAGGGACGCGATCAGGTGCTCGGCGTCGTCTCCCACGACCTGCGCAATCCCATCAGCGCGATCGCGATGTGCGCGAGCGCGCTGCGCGATGACTGGGCAAAGGACGCGCCGGAGCGAGAGAGTCTGCTCACCACGATCGTGCAGTCCACGGAATGGATGAATCGGTTGATACAGGATTTGCTCGACGTGGCGAGCATCGAAGCGGGACGCCTGTCGCTCGAACGGCGTCGAGAATCGGTCGCCTCGCTCGTGGCGCAGGCGCTGCGCATGTTCGAGCTCGAGGCCGAACGTCGCAACATCCGAGTCACGACGAACGCGGCCGGGCTGCCGCCGGTGAATGTCGACGCGTCGCGCATCGTGCAGGTGCTGGGGAATCTCCTCCGCAACGCGCTCAAGTTCACGCCGGACGGCGGCCAGATCACCGTGGTTGGTGAGGCCCAGGGGGGCAATGTCGTGCTCTCGGTGACGGACACGGGTCCGGGAATTCCCCTCGCGGACCAGCCGCACGTCTTCGATCGATATTGGCAGTCGCGCCGCACGGCCAACAAGCGAGGGACTGGGCTTGGCCTCTCGATCGCGACGGGAATAGTCGAGGCGCACGGTGGACGGATATGGCTGGAGAGCACGCCGGCCGTGGGGAGTTCGTTCTTCTTTTCGATTCCAGCCGAGGCGGCCTCTCCGCCAGCTCTAGACTGAAGAGTGGACCGCGTCCTCGGCGCAACGGCGGGAGTCACGGATTCGACGGAGTGAACGGAATCCCGAAAAGCGAGTCGAACCCGTGGTTCGAGGACTTTGAGGGCGACGCGCCAACCGCTAGCGTGATGGTGCCCTAGCAATCAGAAGTGGGGCTGGATGCTTCCGAGGGACTCGCTACCGTGCTGGCGCGGTCGCAGGGTGAGGGTGATCGTCGATACCATGTGACGGCGCTCAGGGGCGAACGTCTCTCAATCATCGGCAGTGCCGCTGCCGCCTCCCATCGCCATGTCCCAGACCGCTTTCGCTCTCGCCGTCGCTCGCGCCGAGCTGGCCGCCTCTCGACGGCGCGTGTTGATTGCGATCTTCATCGTCGTCACGGCGGTCTTCCACATCGCCGGCTTGCGATCGTCACCCTGGGTGTACGCGGCGCTCGCTCTCTGGATGGCGCTGACGTTCGTCTCCGGACTCGTGCTGCGGCGAGTTCGGTCGGCGAACGATGCCGATCTCGTGCAGGCGGTATCGTACTACGTCGACGCGACGATCGTGACTGTCGCCTGCG
>DATBHD010000241.1:0-5016 GCA_036557635.1 Gemmatimonadaceae bacterium | reverse complement strand
GCGGATGCCGCATGAACGGCGGGTACCGCGTGAACGGCGGGTACCGCGTGAACGGCGGAGACCGAATGAACGGCGGAGACCGCGTAAACGGCGGAGACCGCGTAAACGGCGGAGACCGCATGAACGGCGGAGACCGCGTGAACCGCGGGTACCGCGTGAACGGCGGATACCGCATGAACGGCGGAGACCGCGTGAGCAGCGGATACCGCGTGAACGGCGGATGCCGCATGAACGGCGGAGACCGCGTGAACCGCGGGTACCGCGTGAACGGCGGAGACCGCATGAACGGCGGAGACCGCGTGAGCGGCGGGTGGCCGCTAAAACGGCGTTGCGATAGGGAAGGCGCGCTTCGCGCGCCGACAATCAGAATTCGTAACGCCGTTCACGCGGCATCCGCGGTTCACGCGGTCTCCGCCGTTCACGCGGTACCCGCGGTTCACGCGGTCTCCGCCGTTCACGCGGTATCCGCTGCTCACGCGGTATCCGCCGTTCATTCGGTCTCCGCCGTTCACGCGGTACCCGCCGTTCACGCGGTACCCGCCGTTCATGCGGCATCCGCCGTTCACGCGGTATCCGCTGCTCACGCGGCATCCGCCGTTCATGCGGTACCCGCACCCGCCCTTCATGCGCTCCCGCCTCTCATCATTTGCAATAGGGTAGGGGGGTATAGTAACATACCGTATTATGGATACCTCCCGCATCAATATCCCCGTGAGCGGTATGACCTGCGCCGCCTGTCAGGCGCGCGTGCAGCGGGCGCTCACGACGGTCCCCGGCGTCGAGGAGGCGACCGTCAACCTGCTCCTCCACAACGCGACCGTCGATTTCGATCCGAGCGAAGCGACGCCAGAGCAGCTTGTCGCCGCGATTCGGGCAACCGGCTACGACGCGACGCTTCCCCCTGCGAGCTCGCCTAAGGGGTCGGTCTGGTCGGCGGCGTTCGCCGAGGAGGAGCAGCGCGAGCGAACGAGCGCCGAGGAGGAGCGCGCGCTGGCGTGGAAAGCGGGAGCGAGCCTCATCGCTGGCATCGTCGCGATGGTCGTGATGAAGCCCTTCTTCCTGCTCGTTCTCACGACGGCGATCATGCTCTGGGCGGGACGGCAGTTCTACGTGCGCGCCTGGTCCGCGTTCCGGCATGGCGGCTCCGATATGAATACGCTCATCGCCGTCGGTACGGGCGCGGCGTACATCTACTCTCTCGTCGCGACCCTGGCGCCTAACGTCTTCCGCAATCGCGGGCTCGCGCCCGATCTCTACTACGAAGCCGTCGTCCTCATCATCGCGCTCATTCTCGTCGGGAATTGGCTCGAGGCGCGGGCGACGCGTCGCACCTCGGCGGCGCTGCGAGGGCTCGTCGCGCTCCAGCCGAAAAAGGCGCGCGTGCTTCGCGACGGGGTCGAGGTCGAGCTCGCGATCGAACAGGTGCACCGCGGCGACACCTTTCTTGTTCGCCCAGGCGAGCGAGTGCCTGTCGACGGCGTCATCAGCGGCGGCGAGAGCGCGGTGGACGAGTCGATGCTCACCGGCGAGTCTCGCCCGGTGCTCAAGCAAACCGGGGATCGCATCGTCGGAGGCACCGTCAATGGGATGGGCGCGTTGCGCGCGACCGCGACGACACTCGGCGAGGAGAGCGCGCTCGCCCGGATCGTGACGCTCATGCGTCAGGCGCAGGGCAGTCGCGCACCGATTCAGCGTCTCGCCGATCGCGTGAGTGCCGTGTTCGTGCCGACGGTCATCGGAATCGCCGCGTTGACTTTCGTTGTGTGGATGATCGCCGGCCATTGGTCGGGTGCCGCGGCCGTGCATGCGTTCGCGGCGAGCATCGCGGTCCTCATCATCGCGTGTCCGTGCGCGATGGGACTCGCCGTCCCGACGGCGGTGATGGTTGCCACCGGCAAGGGCGCCGAGCGCGGGCTGCTCATCAAGGGTGGTGAGGCGCTCGAGCGCGCGGGCGCGATCGATACCGTGGTGCTCGACAAGACCGGCACCGTGACCGAAGGCCGCCCAGCGGTGACCGACATCGTGACGGGCGACGGCGTTAGGCGGAATGATCTGCTGAGGCTCGCGGCCGCGGTCGAGCGACTCTCGGAGCATCCGCTGGCGAGCGCAATCGTTAGGCGCGCGCGGGAGCTTGGCATCGAGCCGGCACCGGCGACGGAGTTCGCGGCGGTGACGAACGTTGGCCGCGGCGTCGAGGGACGCGTCGGCGACGCGTTCGTCCTGCTCGGAAATGAAGCGATGCTGCAAGCGCGCGACGTCGACACGGAGCCGCTCCGCGCCGATGCCGCACGACTGGCGGCCGACGCGAAATCCCTCGTCTACGTGGCCGAGGACGATCGATTGGTGGGTCTCCTCGGCATCGCCGACCCGATTCGCTCGACTTCGACTGCGGCGATTCGTTCGCTGTCGCAGATGGGGCTCGACGTCGTGATGCTGACCGGAGACAATCAGCCCACCGCCGAGGCAATCGCTCGTGAGGCAGACATCGATACCGTCGTCGCCGAGGTGCTGCCGGAAGGCAAAGTCGAGGAAGTGCGCCGGCTGCAGAACGAGGGGCGCGTCGTCGCGATGGTCGGCGACGGAATCAACGATGCCCCAGCGCTTGCTCAGGCCGACGTCGGCTTCGCGCTCGGCAGCGGCACCGACATCGCCATCGACGCGAGCGACGTGACGGTGATGCGTCCCGATCTCACCGCCGTCGCCGACGGGATCGCGCTCGCGCGACGAACGATGCGAACGATGCGGCAGAATCTCTTCTGGGCGTTCGTGTACAACGTCGTCGGTATTCCGATCGCCGCCGGCGTGCTCTATCCGTTCTTTGGCGTGCTCCTGAGTCCAATCATCGCGAGCGCGGCGATGGCACTCAGCTCGGTGAGCGTCGTGTCCAACAGTCTGCGCCTGCGTGGGGGAATATGACCACGGATGACGCCGCGTCCTGCGGATGCGACGCTGGGAGAAAGGCAGTCGCGGTCGACCCGGCGATCAAGGAGAAGAATCAGAAGCGGCTGCGCCGGATCGAGGGTCAGGTGCGTGGGCTGCAGAAGATGGTGGACGAGGATCGGTACTGCGCGGACATCCTCACGCAGATCTCGTCGGTACAACAGGCGCTACGGAGTGTGGGACACGAGCTGCTGCGCAACCATCTCAAGCATTGCGCGACAGCCGCGATTCGCGGGAGTGACAGTGAGGCGGCAAGGATGTATGACGAGTTGGTGAGTTTGATGAAGTTGGGCGAGTGATTCGACGGTTTCCGCGGCCTCGCGCGGCTCCCCTCGCTGGCGTCGAGGGTCCGACATCGGCATCTTAACCCTCTGACAGCCCATCAGAGGATCCCCATGACAGACCGCCGTCAGTTCATCGGCCGCGCGCTCGGCGCCGGCATGGCTTTGCCGTTCGTCAAGCTGCCGGTGATGCGCGGGGACGCGTTTCGCAGGCTCGCGCGTGCGGAAGGCGTCGCCGAGCGGAAGCCGGCGCTCGCCGTCGCCGAGGACGAGGCGTACTGGGCCGAGATCCAGCGGGCGTTCGACCTCGATCGGACGATGGTGAACCTCAACAACGGCGGCTGCAGCCCCGCGCCGACCCACGTGCTCGAGCAGATGATTCGGGATCTGCGTTTCTCGAATGAACTACCCGTCGAGCACATGTGGGGCGTGCTCGAGCCGCGCATCGAGAGCGTGCGTCGCGAGCTCGCGCGGGACTTCGGCTGCGACACGGAGGAGATGGCGATCACGCGGAACGCGTCCGAGTCGAACGAGACGATGATTCTCGGGCTCGATCTCAAGCGCGGGGACGAGGTCATCATCACGACGCAAAACTACCCGCGCATGCAGACGACCTGGCGTCAGCGGGAGCGGCGCGACGGCATCGTCGTGAAAGCCGTTAGGCAGGAGACGCCGGTTCGCAGCGCGGACGAATATGTGGCGCGGATCGCCGAGGCGATCACGCCGCGGACGCGCGTGATCGAGGTGATGCACATCAGCTTCATGACGGGCTACATCGCCCCGGTGCGCCGCATCGTCGACCTGGCGCGACCGAAGGGGATCCAGGTCTTCGTCGACGGCGCGCACGCGTACGCGCATTTTCCGTTCACGCGCGACGAGCTCGGGTGCGACTACTATGGGACGAGCTTACACAAATGGCTGATGGCGCCGATCGGGACGGGATTCTTGTACGTGCGGCGCGACAAGATCCCGTCGCTCTGGCCAATGATGGCGGCGGCCGCCGAGCAGACCAACGACATCCGGAAGTACGAGGAGATCGGGACGCATCCGGCGGCGAATCACAACGCGATCGCGGTGGCGCTGGCATTTCATCGCGCGATCGGCTCGGAGCGGAAAATCGCCCGCTTAAGGATGCTGCGCGACCGCTGGGCGAAGCGGCTGCTCGCGGCGAGCGACCGGGTGAAGATGTTGACACCGATCGGGCCTAACGAGAGCGGGGCGATCGGGGTCGTGGCGGTGGAGGGGATGGACATCGGGAAGCTGCAGGGGTGGCTGCTTGCGAAGCATCACATCGTAACGACGCCGTTGATCCATCCGGAGTTCAGCGGCCTTCGGGTTACACCGAATGTCTACACAACGCTGGACGAAGTGGATCTCTTCGCGGATCGGATGGAGCAGGCGATACGGAGGGGTGTGGCGTAGCTCCCGGTCATCGGCCACAGCGTGAGCACGGACTAACACGGACAACAAACTTTGGCCGCTGGGCGAATGCTGAGATCAATAGTCCTAATCCTCATCGCGGCGCTGCCGCTCGCGGCGCAGGAGCGCGCGGCGACGACCGTCATACTCGTACGGCATGCTGAGAAGGCGGCGACGCCGGCGGACGATCCGCCGCTGACGAAGGCAGGGCAGGCGCGGGCGCGGGCGCTCGCGGTGATCGCGCACGACGCCGGCGTGACCGCGATCGTGACGACGCAGTTCGTCCGGTCGCGGACAACGGCGGAGCCGGCGGCATCGGCGCTCGGGATCACGCCGGAGGTCGTACGCGCGGTCGGCGCGACGCACGCGCAGGACG
>DATBHD010000240.1:0-4627 GCA_036557635.1 Gemmatimonadaceae bacterium | reverse complement strand
GCTGTCCGCGATGGCGGCGACGATCCCCGCGTGAATGAATCCGTCCTGCTGCGTGAGATCGTCGCGAAAGGGAAGGACGACGTCGACGGCGCCGGGCGCCACCGTGCCTAACGACGCACCCATCATCGCCATCGCGCGTTGTTCGCCGAAGCTCAGGCGGACGCGCGTAGCGTATTCCGGGTCGGGGGGCTTACGCATGTGGGCCGACTGTCATCCCGAGCGAAGCGCTTGCCCCGAGGAGCGCGAGCGCCGAGGGGAGGGATCCGTTTTCAAGCCGCGTCGAAGATCCCATGTTCGATATGGATCAATGGGGTGAACACGGACAAAACCGGACACTGCCGACACCCCGCCGGACGACGGGCGTGAAAGACTTTGAAAACAACTGTGCGCTTCTTGTTTTTCGTCCGGCTTTGTCCGGCTTTGTCCGCAAAACCCGTTGATGCTTCGATGTCCGAGGCTCTCACTCAGGAAGCGAGGGGGACTGACAAAAGCAGATCCCTCGTCCCTTCGTCGCTCGGGGCAGGCGCTACGCTCCTCGGGATGACACGTCAGCGTTTGCGATTGATTCGCCGCTCGGTCCAGATCACGATCGTCGTGCAGCCGGACTGGCCCGCGGTTGTGAACTGCGCGGGAGTCGTCACGCCGTTGTAGACCTCGAGCGCCGCCACCTCTTCGGGTCGCACGTACGTGTCCAGATCCCCAGGCGTCATCTGCTGCCAGGGCGCGCCGTCGACATAGAACGTCACGCAGCCGCCCGTTGGATTCCGCGAGCTCGTTATGACATTCGTCCCGTCGCCGGCCGGCTGCACGCGCACGCCGGGGACGGTGCGCAGCATGTCGCTGAACTGAGTCGTCTGGCGCATCTTCAGCTGGTCGGCGTCGAGATAGTAGCCCATCCCGCTTCGCTTCCGATCGGCGAAGCCGACGTCGCTCAAGCCGCGCTCGCGCGTCGCGGTGACGCGCATCTCCTGCAGCACGGGGACATAGTCGCCCATCTTCACGGTCACGGTCTGCGGATTGTTGGCCGACAGCTCGACGGGCACTTCCGTCGGTGAGAAGCCGAGCTGCCGCACCTCGAGTGTCTGCGTCCCGGACGGCAGGCTGTCGAGCGTGAAATCACCATTCGCTCGCGTCTTCGTCGCTGCGCCCGTGTTCTGCAGCTCGACGCGCGCGTTCGGAATTGGCTGACCGTACTTGTTGAGCACCTTGCCCGTCACGCGCGCTCGGCCTCTCACCACCGTCGACGCTTTGCCGCTCGTGTCCGACGACGCGGCGACGACCTGTGTTGAGGCAATGCTCATGCTGCGCATCGCGAGCAGCGTCGTCCCACTCGTTCCGCCGAGCTCCACCGGGACTTCGCCCGTCTGCACGCCATTGCGGAAGACCTGCAGCTTTCCGCTCATCGTCTCCGGCAGGCCGCAGATGCGATACCGGCCATCCTTGCCGATCTGCGCCTCGCGCACGCGCGGCGTCTTCTTGAAGCCCAGGGGATCGGACTCGTAGAAGAGCAGGGAAACCTTGGCGCCCTCCGCCGCAGCTTCCGTATCTGCGTCCCGCACGAAACCAACGAGTGCCGCCGGTCCAAGCGCGCGTCGCGCGGCCGTACAGAACAACGATACGAGCGTTTCACCCGTCGGCACCGAGAGGTCGAGGATCTTCTCTTCTCCGGCGCTGAAGGTGATCGGCTGAGTGACCAGAGAAATCCCGAGCGTGTCGAGCAGAGGATGCACGACGATGAGCCGGTGCGGGCCGGGTGGCACGCTGTCGATCTTGTACTGCCCGTTCACGTCGGTGAGGTTTTCGCGCGTGGTGTTGTCGACGCGCACGAGGGCGCCCTTGAGCACCGTCTCGTGGAGGCTGTCGTAGGCCGTCCCATGGAGGGCGGCAAAGCCTGCAGCGGGCGCTGGTGCTGGAACCGGATTCTGCGCGCTTGCGACAGATGCAGCGAGCGCGGCTATGACGGATGGGAGAAGGAAGTGCTTCGACACAGCGTGAGGGTAACCTGGAGGGCGGCCAATCGGAGGAAGCCGGACAGTCATAACCTACGGAGTTGCTCCCGGTTCCCTCAACCTCCGGGATTCTTGCGGGCGTCACGGCTTGGCTCCGCTATCTTCCGCGCATGTATGCGTTGACGGACGCATGTGTTGCCATCGTTGGCGCCGGCCGGCTGGGCAATGCACTCGCCGCCGCGATCGTCGGCGCCGAGCTGCGGGTTTTGGGTCCTTTGGGACGCGGAGCAGATGGGAGGGGAGCCGACGTCGTTGTCCTCTGCGTCCCTGACGAGGCGATCGCCGACGCGGCGCGCGCGATCGAGCCGGGACCTCTCGTCGGGCACTGCTCGGGCGCGTCGACCCTTGCACCACTAGCCCCGCACGAGGCGTTTTCGATGCATCCGTTGCTGACGGTGGCGCGCGACGCGCCGGTCTCATTTGCCGGAGCGGGGTGCGCCATTGCGGGTAGTACCGAGAAGGCGCGCGATGCGGCGACCGCACTGGCTCTTCGGCTGAAGATGCGGCCATTCGCCGTCGCTGACGCGGATCGCGACGTCTATCACGCGGCGGCATCGATGGCGTCCAATTACCTCGTCACGATCGAAGGGGCTGCCGAGCAGCTGGCCGCCCTCGCCGGAGTGGAGCGGGATCTTCTCATCCCACTCGTTAGGGCCGCGGTCGAGAACTGGGCTCGCCTTGGCACTACCGCACTGACTGGTCCCATCGTCCGCGGCGACGTGGCTACAGCCGCCCGGCAGCGCGCGGCCGTTGCGTCGCGCGCGCCGGAGCTGCTCGCGTTGTGGGACGCGTTGGCCAGCGCGACGAGCGCGCTCGCCTCGGGCGACTGGCGATGAGAATTGTTCGTGAAATAGGTGAACTGCGGAGCGTGCTCGAAGGGGCGCGCCGCGAAGGCGCGCCGATCGGACTCGTCCCGACGATGGGGTTCTTCCACGAGGGGCATCTCTCGCTGATGCGACGGGCGCGCAGCGAGTGCGCGGTCGTCGTCGTGTCGCTGTTCGTGAACCCGACGCAGTTCAACGACGCCGCGGATCTCGACGCGTACCCGCGTGACGAGGCGCGCGACGCGGCGATCGCGCAGAGCGCCGGCGTCGATTATCTCTTCGCGCCCAACGCGTCGGCGATGTACCTGCCCGGGGCGTCGACGGCGGTGGTCGTGAGCGGCGTGAGTGAGCCGCTCGAGGGAGAGTCGCGCGGGCCGGGGCACTTTCGCGGCGTCGCGACCGTCGTTGCGAAGTTGTTCAACATCGTCCAGCCGACGGTCGCCTACTTCGGCCAGAAGGACGCGCAGCAAGCGCTCGTCGTGCGTCGCATGGCGCGCGATCTGGACTTCCCGCTGCGGATCGAGGTCTGTCCGACGGTGCGCGAGCCGGACGGTTTGGCGATGTCGAGCCGGAACGTGCGTCTCACGCCGGCGGCCCGCACGCAGGCGCTGGCGCTCCGGCGCGGTCTCGACGCGGCGGCGGCCGCGGTAGCCGGCGGCGAGCGCGACGCCTCACGAGTCGAAGCGCGCGGACGCGAGGCGATGCAATCCCTCGGCGTCGAGGCCGAGTATTTCGCCGTCGTCTCGGCGGAGACACTGGCGCCGGTGCGTCCGCTGTCGGGGGAGATTCTCCTCGCCGTCGCGGCGCGAGTGGGCGGCGTCCGGCTCATCGACAACGACCTCGTCGCCGCGCCGGCCCCGTGACCGACACGCGCGCGGCGACGCGTCGCCTAACGACCGGCGACATCCACGCGATGAAGGGGCGCGCCGAAGCGATCGTCATGGTCACCGCGTACGACTTCGCGACGGCGCAGGCCGCCGAGCAGGCCGGCGTCGACATCATCCTCGTCGGCGACTCGGCGGCGATGGTCGTCCTCGGGTACGAGACGACGCGCCTCGTGACTGTCGAGGAGATGCTCATGTTGACGCGGGCGGCTCGGCGCGGCGCGCCCGCGTCGCTCCTCATCGGCGATCTGCCCTTCGGCAGTTATGAGAAATCCAATGACCTGGCGGTCGCGACCGCCCGCCGATTCGCCGGCGCGGGATGCGACGCGGTGAAGATGGAGGGCGCGGGCGAGATCGTCGCGCGCGCGCGCGCCGTCATCGCCGCGGGCATTCCGGTGATGGGCCACGTCGGTCTCACGCCACAGCAGACGGGTGATCGCGAGGGATTTCGCGTCCACGGCAAGACCGCCGAGGCGGCCCTCGAGATTATCGGCGCCGCGAAGAAGCTCGACGGCGCCGGCTGCTTCGCGATCGTCGCCGAGGCGATGCCGGCGGTGGTGGCGCGCGAGCTCACCCCGCGCGTGCAGGCGCCGGTGATCGGCATCGGCGCCGGCGGGGAGACGGACGGGCAGGTGCTAGTCTTTCACGACCTCGTCGGGCTCTACGACGAGCACGTCCCGCGCTACGTCAAGCGGTACGCGGAGCTCAAAGCCGAGATGATCGACGCCGTTAGGCGATACGCGGCCGACGTCCGCACGCGCCGATTTCCGGCGCAGGAGAACGAGTACCGGATGGAGGAGACGGAGAGAGAAAAGCTCATGACTCTGCTGGCATCATCGTAGCCGCTGTCATCCCGAGCAAAGCGAGGGATCTACAGCTAGCTTCGCCAGCTCCCGCGCCGGCGCTCCGG
>DATBHD010000239.1:0-27335 GCA_036557635.1 Gemmatimonadaceae bacterium | reverse complement strand
TCTGATCACGCAGCGACTCGTGAAGGCCGCGCTCGCGGACGGCGCGCCGCCGTACAGCGACGAAGAGCTCGGACATCTGGCGGAGCACTGCACCGAGCGGGAGGATGCGGCGCGCAAGGTCGAGCGGACGATGCGCAAGGTGGGCGCCGCGCTGCTGCTCGCCGACCACATCGGCGAGCGCTACGACGCGATCGTGACGGGTCGCTCCTCGTCAGGCACCTACGTACGATTGCTGCGGCCTCCCGCCGAAGGCCGCGTTGTGCGCGGCGAGAAGGGAATGGATGTCGGCGATCGCGTGAAGGTGAAGCTGATCGGAACGGACGCGGAGAAGGGGTGGATTGATTTTGAAGGCGCAGGACGCTAGGGCTCCCTCCACCGCACTCCATCTTTCGCGATCAGCTCGTCCGCCTCACGCGGTCCCCACGTGCCGGCGGCGTACGTCGGCATCTGGTCGGGCGGGTTTTGTTCCCAGAAGCGAATCAACGGATCGATCACGCGCCACGCGGCCTCCACCTCGTCGCTGCGCGTGAACAACGTGGCTTCGCCGATCATGACGTCGAGCAACAGCGTCTCGTACGCCGGCGCCGACGTCTCACCGAAGACGTCATCGTACGTGAAGTCCATGTCGACGGGCGCGACCTCGACGTCGGAGGTGAGCGCCACGGCGGCGCCGGGCACCTTCACTTCGAAGTTGAGATTCACCCCCTCGTCAGGCTGTACGCGCATAACGAGCGTGTTCGGCTGCAATACTCCGCGTGTCTGGTGGCCGAACATGAGGTGCGGTGGCGACCGGAATGTCACCGCGATCTCGGAGACGCGCTTCTTCATCCGCTTCCCCGAGCGCAGATAGAAGGGCACCCCGTTCCATCGCCAGTTGTCGACGTGCAACCGCACCGCCGCGTACGTCGGCGTGATCGACGACGGATCCACATCTTTCTCCTCGATGTACCCGGAGACCAGCTTGCCGCCGATCGGTCCGGCGCGGTACTGCGCGCGCACGGCGTTGCGCGAAATCGTCTTCGGATCGAGCCAGCGCACGGACTTGAGCACCTTCACCTTCTCGTCGCGCACCGCGCCGGCGCTCATCGTGTATGGCGGCTCCATCGCCGTGAGCGCGAGCAGCTGCAGAAGGTGATTCTGAAACATGTCGCGCACGACGCCCGCTTCCTCGTAATACCGTCCGCGCGATTCGACGCCGACGTCCTCGGACGCCGTGATCTGCACGTGGTGAATCCACTGGCGATTCCACAGCGGCTCGAAGATCGAGTTGGCGAAGCGCAGAACGAGCACGTTCTGAACCGTCTCTTTGCCGAGATAGTGATCGATGCGAAAGACCTGATGCTCGGCGAAGAGGCTGAGCACGAGCTGATTGAGATTCATCGCCGTCTCGAGATCCCGCCCAAACGGCTTCTCGACGACAACGCGCACCCAGGGTCGCTCGCTCGCGTCGTTGCTTCGCGGCGCGAGGCCACTCGATGAGAGATTGCGAACGATTGGCTCGAAGATGCTCGGCGGCACCGCGAGGTAGAACAGCCGGTTGCGGTCCTCCGGCGCGCGCGCCGCCTCGATCTCCGTCAGTCGCGCGGCGACCTTTGCGTACTCCTTGGCGTCGGTGAGCTCGACGCAGGTGTAATGCAGTCGCTCGCATAACGAGTTCCAGAGCGCCTCGTCGAAGCCGTCCACCTCGTCCGATTGCTGGATGGACTCGCGCATCCGCGCGCGGAAGACGTCGTCGCTGTCGCATGCTTCGCGGCCGACGCCGAGGACGGCGAAGTCCTGATCGACGAGCCCCTCCTTCATGAGCTCATACAGCGCGGGCATGAGCTTGCGCTTGGTGAGGTCGCCCATCGCGCCGAAAATCACCATCGTGCACGGGTCGGCGCGATCGCGCATCGGCCCGATGCCGCTGATCTGCACGCTCGGGCGAGGGGTGACGACAGCGCTGGCCGTCATGACTTCTTCACCGCGTGGCCGCCGAACTCGTTGCGCAGCGCGGCGATCACTTTCCCGCTGAACGTGTCCGGTTGTCGAGAGCGGAAGCGCATGATGAGCGAAAGCGTAATCGTTGGCGCCGGCGTGTCGGTGTCGATCGCCTCCTGCACCGTCCAGCGCCCCTCGCCCGAATCGGCGACGTAGCCCTCGAGGTCGGAAAGACCCGGATCGCGGCTGAACGCGGAGACGGCGAGCTCGTTGAGCCACGATCGAACGACGCTCCCGTGCTGCCACACTTCGGCGATCTGGTGCAGATCGAGCTTCGGGAAATCCTTCGAGGCGTGCAGGATCTCATAGCCCTCGGCGTAGCCCTGCAGGAGCGCGTACTCGATTCCGTTGTGCACCATCTTCACATAATGCCCGGCGCCGCTCGGGCCGACGTGCGCGTAGCCGTTCTCGGGCGCGAGCGCGAGGAAGACCGGCTCGCACTGCTTCACCGCGCGATCGCTGCCGCCGACCATCAGGCAGTAGCCGTTCTCGAGCCCCCAGATGCCGCCGCTCGTGCCGCTGTCCACGAATTCGATGCCGCGCTTTGCGAGCGCGTCGGCGCGGCGCATCGTATCGTGGAAGTTCGAGTTGCCCCCGTCGATGATGATGTCGCCCTTCGTTAGGCTCGGCACGAGGGCTTCGATCGTGTCGTCCACCGGCGCGCCGGCGGGCACCATGATCCAGACGACACGCGGCGTCTTCAGATTGGCGACGACGTCGGCGAGGTCGCGCGCGGCCGTCGCGCCCATCTTCTGATACTTCGAAACCGCCTCGGCGCTCCGATCGAAGACGACCGTCTGATGTCCCTTTCGCATCAGGCGCTCGACCATGTTGCCGCCCATCCGGCCGAGGCCGATCATCGCAATTTGCATTTCGTGGCTCCGTGATCACGCTGCTTCAATATGTCGATCAAAACTGAAATCCGAACTCTCCCAGCGAGCGCGCCAGCTGCGCCGCGTTCGTGAACAGGATCGTCTTCATCCCCAGCGCGCGCGCCGGCGCGAGATTCTGCTCCCGATCATCCACGAACACGCTGCTCGCCGGCGACACTTGCGTCATGCCCAACACTCGCTCGTAGATCTGCCGCGTGGGCTTGCGCACGCCAAGCCAGCACGAGCTGAAGAACACATCGAACAGATCGCAGAGCCCGAAGTGCTCGATGCGATACTCGTTCAGCTCACGCGACTCGTTGTTGAGTGTCGCCATTCGCACGCGGGTTGGCCGACCGCGAATATGCTGGCGCAACCGGCGCACGACGTCGAGACTGTCCGCCGACGGCGCGCTCAGGCCGAACATGAAGCGCTTGAACTCGTCACGGGAAAAGTCGCGTTGCCGCCAGAAGACCGTGACGTCGAGATACTCGTCGAGCGAGATCTGCCCCGACTCGAACGCGCCGACGGTCTCCTCGTGCCGATACTGAAGATCGTCGCCGTCCAGTCCGAAGCGCGCGACCGCTTCGCCGCGCTGCTCGCGATCCCAGCCGTTGGATCCGAGCACGCCGCCAATGTCGAAGAGCAGCTGCGTGATCTCGGTCATCCCACGAGCACCGCGCGCGCCGGTGCGCCGTCGATCCCGGCGAGGAGCACGGGCAGGCAATACAGCCGATATTCACCCGCCGGCGGAAGGGAGAGGTCGAGCCCTTCGACAATCACGACGCCGCGCGACAGCAGCGCCTTGTGCGTGCGGTGATGGCCGGAGTGAAACTGCTCGATCGACAGATAGTCCACGCCGACGAGCCGCACGCCAAGAGAAACGAGGTACTCTGCGGCATCCGGAGCCACGTATGTATAGTCGCGATGGAAATCTCGCTCTCGAATGAAATGCGAGTTTCGCGTCTTTATAAGTACGCGCTCATGTCCCTCGATCGGCTGCGCGCGCAGAAGCTCGGCGGTTACCGCCATCACATCGTCGTCGAACGCGACGAGGATCGCCGGGCCCATCAGAGCGTCGAGTGGGATCGCGTCGACGCCGGCGCCGCTCGGAATCATGTGCTTCGGCGCGTCGACGTGCGTGCCGGTGTGCGATCCGATCGAAAGCAGCGAGACGTTCGAGCTGCCACCCTTCGCCATGTCCTGCTGTGCTTCGATGTGAATCTCGGGATTCCCGGGATACACGACGCCGCCGTTCATGACGGGGACGGAGATGTCGAACAAGCGTGTCATCGATTGACGCTGTCGAGGTCGAACATCAAAAGCTAGTCGATCCGGTTTCGAGAATTGCGTCCGTCACGAAATAACCGCCGGCAGTGCGGACCGCGCGCGCGACGTCACGGCGCAGCTGGTCCTGTTCCGACAGCACCGCGCCGCGATTGGCGCGAAAACGTCGCCCGGACTCGACAACGAAGAGATCGCACAATGCGATCTCGCGCTCGCACGCTTCCGCGCCACGCTCCTCGATCAATCGCTGGGTACGACCGAGAACGCATCCCGAGGCAAACAGCTCGATCGCCATGTTGGCGAGTCGTTCCAGCTCCAGCTGTCGGTCCACGATTGCCTTGCGATAGTGGAGAATCACCCGCTCGGTCACCGTCCGTAGCTCGGCGACGTGCTTCTCGAAGTAGCGCTTGTGCGTCGCGAGACGTTCGTGAAGCACGACATCCAGCGTCGCCGTCGCGCCAAGGGCGCTCCGAATACGCGACGCCGCGAAGCCGCTGATGAGACCGAGATTGCGCACCGGCTTGCGCAGCGCGGAACCGATTTCCTTGAGTCGCTCGGCCGGCCCCTGAATGCCATTCAAAGCGATGAACAATCGCAGAATCTCGTTCGTGCCCTCGAAGATCCGATTGATGCGCGCATCGCGAAGCCAGCGCTCGTATGGATAAGGCTTTACGAAACCACGCCCACCCGCGACCTGCACGAGGTCGTCGGCCGAGCGCCAGATCATGTCGCTCGCGAACACCTTGCAGCACGCCGCCTCCAGCGACCAATCGTCCTCCTCCGAGCCCGGTCGCGACGTCGCGAGGGACGTGAGCACGCCGAGCATCGAGTCGGCGGCGTACACGTCGGATGCGATTCGCGCGAGCTTGCGTTGCGTGATCTCGAAGTCGGCGATCGGATGACCGAACTGCACGCGCTGCTCCGCGAAGCTCGTCATCTCGATGGCGATCTGCTTGGCGCCCGCCGTGCAACCGGCGGCGAGGCTCAACCGTCCGCCATTGAGCACGTGCACCGCGACACCGAATCCCTTGCCGACGACCCCGAGCACGTGGTCGGCGGGAACCTCGAGGTGATCGTACACCAGCTCGGCCTGCGTCGAGCCGCGAATTCCGAGTTTGCG
Organism: Gemmatimonadaceae bacterium; assembly: GCA_036557635.1. Classification (GTDB taxonomy): domain Bacteria; phylum Gemmatimonadota; class Gemmatimonadetes; order Gemmatimonadales; family Gemmatimonadaceae; genus AG2. The sequence continues at coordinate 22,079 of DATBHD010000239.1, read as the reverse complement.
AATCACGCGGTCGACGCGGAATCCGGGCATGTCCGGTCGAATGATGAACGCCGTCGGACGCGTGACGCGTTTCCCTCCGCGCTCGACCTCCGTCTGGGCGAACGTCGCGATCACGCCCGCGCGGTGCCCATTCCCGATCCACAGCTTGCGGCCATCGAGAATCCACCGCGATCCATCGGCGCTCAAGCGCGCCGTCGTCTGGATATGCTGTGCATCGGATCCGATCTCCGGCTCGGTGAGCGCATAGGCCGCGAGCGTGTCACCCCGGGCGAGCATCGGCAGATAGCGCGCCTTCTGCTGCTCGCTGCCGAAGAGCACGATCGCTTTGGAGCCCAGCCCACAGTGCACGCCGACGAGCACGGCAATCGACGCGTCGGTACGCGACACTTCACCGAAGACGCGCGCGTAGCCGGTACTCGAGAGACCGAGACCACCGTAATCCTTGGGAATCGTAAGACCCAGAAAGCCCGTACGCGCCAACGCGCGCACGACCTCTTCGTCGATCGATTCCTGCTCGTCGAAGCGCTCGGAATCGATGAGCCTCGAGCGCTGCATCTCGCGCAGGTCATCGATGAGACGCCGAACGACGCGCGCTTCATCAGGATCGCGTTTCTCGAGTGGCGGTGGGTAAGGAAAGAGCAACTCGTCGTGCAGAGCGCCGGCGAATATTCCGCGAACGAACGAAGACATTGTGCAGGTGAAGGGTAGAGAGTGGAGCGCTGGGCTCGCGAGTACGACCTGGCATAAGCCTGCAGGCGAGCGACACTCGCCTGTAAGGAATGGGTAATGGCGACCACGCGGGCTTTCCAAGGTCGTCGCTGGACATTTCCTTAGGTGCTGCATGCGGACCCCCCGTACCCCCCGATCGCTCGGCACAGTTTTCCTGCTCGCGCTCGCGCTGGTTCTCGTTGGCGTTCTGGTATATCAGGCGCAGGACGCCGCGCGATCACAGCAGCGGATCGCCGAAGCGACCCTCGACGACTATGCCTCGTTCGCCGATTGGCAACTGACTCAACAGGCGAAGAGCAGCGTGCTGTCGATAGTGATCACGTCACTCAGCGCGCAGGCCTCGCGCGTCGATCCCGATTCGCCGGAGAAGACCATCGTGTCGCCGGAGCAATCGGAGGCCGACGCGCGCGCTATCACCGAGCCCTGGTGCCGTTGTCTTGGGGGAGTGCACTACTTCTTCCGTTACGATTGGTCTGACGGAACCTTCAGGACAACGGCGAATGATTTGCCCGACGCCGCGATCGCCTGGGCGCGGGACACCCTGGCGAGCTATGCGAAAGCACTGGCGCCGGTCTCAGGTCGCCGGCCAACCACCTTCGGCTCACCGGATTCGCGTTTGGGCGCGTTGCGTCCGTTGTCGGCGGTGGTCACGAGCGACTCATACGGGATGATCTTTGCCGACGCGAGGCGTTGGCAGGCGGCGGGCGATACGTCGGCGCCGCAGTTGCTCGTGTTCGTCGTCGTTCGCGAGCCGAAGGCTGGCAAGCCAGTCGTCATCTACGGGTATGCGACGGAGCCACACTCGTACCTCGGTCCGACCTTCGGCTTGATTCATCGCCGGAGCGGGCTGCTTCCTCCGTCGCTCCTGCGAGACACCGCTGCCGATTCGATTCTCTCGATCTCCGTGACGACGATCGACGGTAGCGAGATCTATCGCTCGCCCGGGTACTTCCCCTCCGGGCATCGCGCCGCCGACACACTCGAGGCGAACTTCGGCCGACTCGTCATGCACGTCGGCTTGCGGCCGGACGTTGCGTCACAGCTCATCGTCGGGGGCCTGCCGCGGTCACGCTTGCCCCTTCTCGCCGGCGTCTTCGTGCTCACAGCCGGCCTCCTCGGCGTCGCGTGGCGGCAGCTCCATCGCCAGCAGGAGCTCGCCCGTCTCCGGACCGAGTTCGTGTCCGGCGTCTCGCACGAGCTTCGCACGCCGCTGGCGCAGATTCGCTGGTTCGCCGAGCTGCTGCACCTGGGCAAGTTGCGGTCCGACGAAGAGCGCGCGCGTTCGGCGGGGATCATCGATCAAGAGGCGCGCCGGCTGACGTACCTCGTTGAGAACGTGCTCAACTTCTCGCGCGCCGAGAAGGGCAGGAATCGCATCACGCCGGCGGCGCTCGACCTCGACACGGAGATGCGGGACGCGGTGGAGATGTTCACGCCGCTCGCGCGGTCGCGCCGCATGTCGGTACGTCTCTCGGCGGAGGGTCTCACCGTCACCGCCGACCGCGACGCACTGCGTCAGATTCTACTCAACCTCCTCGATAACGCGGCCAAGTACGGACCCGCGGGGCAAACGATCTCGGTCGGCAGCGGCGGCGCGCCGGCGACGAATGGCGCCCGCGTGCGCTTCTGGGTCGAGGATCAGGGCCCTGGCATCCCCCCATCCGATCGCCATCGAGTCTGGGAGCCATACGTGCGCCTCAATCGCAGCGCCGAATCGGCGACCGGCGGCAGCGGGATCGGGCTTTCCGTCGTGCGCGAGCTGGTCGCGCTGCATGGCGGGGCGGCGTGGATCGAGTCGGCCGGAGCGAACGGCGGCGCGCGCGTTGTCGTAGAATTGCCGGCACGCGACGACTCGCCGGCGAGCGAGCCGCCGCCGGAGCCGGCAGCGCCGAACGAGCACGCGCCAGCGATAAGCGAGCACTAAATGTCGGAGCAGCAGGGAAACATTCTCATCGTCGAGGACAATCCCGACCTCGCGTACGGTCTGCGCACCGGTCTCGAGATCGAAGGATACGAGGTCGCCGTCGCCGAAGATGGCGAGACGGGACTCTCACGCGCGAAGCAGTGGCTTCCCGACCTCGTGATCCTCGACCTCATGCTGCCGGGGATGGACGGCTATCGCGTGCTGCGCAGCCTGCGCGACGACGGGCTCGAGATGCCCGTGCTCATCCTCACCGCGCGCGGACAGGAGGCGGACAAGGTGTTGGGCTTCCGCCTCGGCGCCGACGACTACGTCACGAAGCCATGCGGCGTACTCGAACTGCTGGCGCGTGTCGGCGCATTGCTGCGGCGGTCGCGAATGACCGATCGCGCGGGGCACCAAGGCGGCGATGCGATCGAGCGCTTTGGAAACGTCGAGATCAATCCAGCCTCGCGCACCGTGACGAAGGGCGGGCAGGTTGTGGCGCTCAGCCCTAAAGAGTTCGATCTGCTGTTGACGCTCGTGCGGCGACGCGGCGCCGTCGCCTCCCGCGTCGAGCTGTTACGCGAAGTTTGGGGGCACCGAGTTGAAGTCATGACCCGAACCGTGGACATTCATATCGCCGAGCTCCGACGCAAGCTCGAGGACGATCCGTCGGCCCCACGGCACATTCTCACGGTGTGGAAAGCCGGATACCGCCTCGAACCATGATTGCGAAAAGAGCCCTGCCATTTCCCCTCCCCCTCCCCCTCGGGTCGCTCGCGCTCGTCTTGGCTGTCGCCGCTTGCGCGCATTCGCCCGCGGCAACGTCACGGGCGCCGGCGCCGGTTTCGCAAGGACATCGGACCGATCCGACGAACGGTACCGACGTCATTCGCGCGATGCACGACAAATACGCCGCGGTCTGGTACAAGACGCTGACTTTCTCGCAGACCACGACGCTCACCCTGCCGGACGGTGGGAAGCTCGAGCAGCAGTGGCTCGAGGCGGGGAAGCTCCCGGGCCGACTGCGCATCGACACCGATACCGCGCGTCGGGGTGGCGTGATCTACTCCGGCGACAGCCTGTATGCGTTTGCCAATGGGAAGCTCGCCGCCAGCCGCGCGGACATGAACGAGCTGCTGATCCTCGGCTTCGACGTATACGCGCAACCCGTCGAGCGGACGACCGCCATTTTGAACAAGCGCGCGATCGACTTGTCGAAAGTCTATCGCGGGACGTGGGAAGGCCGGCCGGTATTCATCGTTGGCGCGGCGCGCGGAGACACGACGTCCAAACAGTTCTGGGTCGACGCCGAGCGTCTGCTGTTCGTTAGGCTGCTCGAGACCGCGACGACGCCGACCGGTCCTCGGCGGGTCGAGTATCGTTTCCTCAACTACGTTCCGCACGGACAGGCGTGGGTCGCCGAGGAAGTCATCGGCCTTCGCGACGGCAAGCAAAGTCTGCACGAGATCTACGCCAACGTGCGGACGGACGTGCCGCTCGACGACGCAACGTTCGATCCGGCGCAATACGCGACCTTCACGCCCTGGTATCGCGCGCCACGACCATAGGGCGATGGCCGAGCCGGTCGATCGAACTCACCTCGAGCGCCTTGCGACTCGCTTCGGCTCGCACTTTCTGATCGACCTCATCGACATCTTCGTCGCGCAGGGCCGGGAGCGCCTCGCGGCGGCGGAGCGGGGCGCCGCCGCCGGCGACGCCGGCGCGATCATCGCCGCGGCGCATGCGCTCCGCTCGAGCGCCGGCAACCTCGGCGCCGGGACGTTGGGCAAGTGCGCGGCCGAGATCGAGCGGCGTGGGAACGCGGGCGCATCGGCGGATGCGCTCGCCCCGATGGTTCCGATCCTCGGCCAGGCCTTTGCCGCCGTATGCGCGGTGTTGGAGACGACGCGCGCCGAGGTTGCGCGTCGCACCGCGTGAGTCGATCTCGTTAGGCTCCCGCGGCCGCGTCGAGCTGGCTGGCGAGAGCGGCCGCCTCGGTCACCGGTGCGTCACAGGCGTAGTTGCGGCAGACGTATGCCGTCGCGTGACCGGCCGTCGTCGGGCGATCGGCGAGCAGCGGGATCGACGCCGCGCCGCGCGCCGGCCCGCCGGCGAGCACGAGCGACGGGACATAGCGCTCGGCCGCGGCTCGGTTCAGCGCACGGAAATCGTCCGATGCCGGATCGCCGACGATCGCCAGCTCGATCGCGCCGCGCACCAGCAGATCGGCGACGCCGAACGCATGACCGAAGGCCGCCGGGTGGCGCGCCATCGGCTCGGCGAGCGTCTCGAGAATGTAGGTCGCCCGGCGACGCATCGCTTCGTCCTGGAGCAGATCGGCGAGTCGCGCAAGCAACTCCGCGGCGAGTGACGTGCCCGACGGGGTCGCGTTGTCGGTTACGTCGCGAGGGCGCGTCACCAGTGGCTCGTGGTCGCTCGCAGTGTCGAAGAAGGCCCCTGTCGTGTCGTCCCAGAACCACTGCACGGCGGCGTCGGCCAACAATCGCGCGCGTGTCAGCCAGATGTCGTCGAACGTGAGCTCGTACAGCGCGAGCGCCGCGAGTCCCAGCGCTGCGTAGTCCTCGAGAAAGCCCGCGATTCTTGCATTGTCGCGCTTGACCGCTCTCGCGACGCGCCCGTCGCGCACCAGAGCACGGAAGAGAAACTCACCATGTCGAATCGCTTCGGCGCGATAGGATATCCGATCGAAGGCACGCGCCGCTTCGGCAAGGGCGCGGACCATGAGGCCGTTCCATGACGCGAGGATCTTGTCGTCGCAGCCCGGCCGCACGCGTTTGGCGCGCGCCGCGAGTAGCAGGTGCGCCGCGGCGGCAATTCGGGCGTGGAGCTCATCGAGGGAGATGCCGCGTCGCGCCGCCACGACCGAAGGTTCGTTCGGGACATGGAGAATGTTCTTCCCTTCGAAGTTCCCGCCGGCGGTGACCCCCCAATATTCGGCGGCCAGCGGCGCTTCGCCGCCGAGCACGGTCTCGAGCTCGCCCGCCGTCCAGACGTAGAACTTTCCCTCATGCCCCTCGCTGTCGGCGTCGAGCGAGGAATAGAAGCCGCCCTGCGCACCGGCCATCTCCCGCAGCGCCCAGTCGAGCGTTTCCTCGACGACCCGCTTGATCTCCGCGTCCTTCGTCGCTTGCCAGAGATGCGTGCCGAGTCGTGAGAGCAGGGCGTTGTCGTAGAGCATCTTCTCGAAATGCGGCACCTGCCACGCCTCGTCGACCGCATAACGAGCAAAGCCGCCCGCGAGCTGATCATAGATGCCGCCGCGCGCCATCGCTCGAAACGAGTCGCGCGCGATGGCGAGCGCCATTGGCGTGCGCGTGCGTGCCCAATGTCGAAGCGCGACGTCCAGCGCCATCACCTGAGGAAACTTCGGCGCCCCGACGAAGCCGCCGTGGCGTACGTCGTAGTCGTGCTCCAACGCTCGATAGCCGCGCTCGAGGAGGGTTGGGGTTAGCGTGCCGGTGCGGCGCGTCGGGTGCGACGTCGACGCGAAGAATTCGCGCAACTGCGCCGTCGTGCGGTCCACGTCGGCGCGGTGGTTCTCGAACGCGTCGCCGACCGCGGCCAGCACGCGCTTGAACGAGGGCATGCCCTGCCGATCGTCCGGCGGAAAGTACGTGCCGGCATAGAACGGCAAACCCTCCGGCGTGAGGAAAACCGTCATCGGCCAGCCTCCGTGGCCGGTCATCGCCTGCACGGCCTGCATATAGATGCCGTCGATGTCGGGCCGCTCTTCGCGATCCACCTTGATGTTGACGAACTTCTCATTCATCAAGCGCGCCGTCGCCTCGTCCTCGAACGACTCGTGCTCCATGACGTGACACCAGTGACATGCCGCGTAGCCGACGCTGAGCAGAATGGGCTTGTCCTCATCGCGAGCGCGCGCGAGCGCGTCGGCGCCCCATGGATACCAGTCCACGGGATTGCCGGCATGCTGCAGCAGATATGGGCTGGTCTCGTTCGCGAGCCGGTTCGACATGGGCTTACCCTCGAGGATCTCAGCTTCTTCGCGGCGACCGCTTGTCGCGGAGGCGCGCTGAGAGAAGGTTACATGCCTTGACCGCGGTGTGCCGCACCGCTCTCTCGCTCACTCTCATCGTACGTGGCGAACTCCTCCCGACATCGCTCGCGCAAACCTTCTGGCGCGCGCCTCGAGTCGCTCCCGGCGACACTCCCCGTGCCCCTCTACCGCCGCGTGCCCTGGCTCGCGGTCGTGGTCACGCTGCTCATCCTGCTCACCGCGGCGTTCGCCGAGTCTCCGGTTCGCGATGCGGCGACGCTCGGTCCAATCGCGGAAGCGCACCTCGAGCTCTCGGCGGGCTATCTCGTGATCGCGCCCCTCTCGGCGGTGCTCGACACGCTCACGCTGCTTGGCGCGCGACAGCACATCGTCGTCCTCTTCTCGCTCGTGATCGTTTACGCCGCGATCAGGATGTGGCGAGTCCGCCGGCAACCGCGAGCGGAAGATGCGCCGCGAGCAAGGCCGGGCGCAAAGCGCGAGGCCGGGTTCGGCGCGCTTTTCGTGCTCGCCGTTGTCGCTCTGTACGCGGCGGCTGCTGTCTTGCCCCGGCCGATGGCCTCGCTCGCCGCCGACGCGTCCGACGTCATCCTCACCGTCGACTTCCACTCGCACACGCGTTTCTCGCACGATGGTCGCCCTGGTTGGGATCCGTCCGACGTGCGCGCGTGGCACCGAGCGGCGGGATTCGACGCGGCGTACATCTCCGATCATCGCACCGTTCAGGGCGCGGAGCTTGGCATCGCCGACAATCCGGTGGAGGCAGGCCAAGGCACGATGCTGCTTCAAGCGCTGGAAGCCGGATGGCGTGGCGAGCACGTGAACATCCTCGGTGCGAATCGCTTTTACAAAGGGCTCACGAGCTCCGATCTGCGCGACGTCGACGAACAGGCGCTCGCACTCGCGAGTCTCATCCCGAATCGCGAGCCAATTATCGTCGAAACCTTTCCAGGCAAATTGGACAGGCTCGTCGCGGCTTCGGGACCCGGTACTGCGGGAGTCCGCGCGATCGAGGTCGTCGATGGTTCGCCGCGTGGTCTCGATCAAACGCGCATTCTGCGATCGCGCATCGTTCATCTCGCTGACAGCTTGAATCTCGCGATGGTGGCCGGCAGTGATAACCACGGGTGGGGAAAAACCGCGCCCGGATGGACACTGCTGATCGTGCCTGGCTGGCGGGGCATGCGCACCGACTCTCTGTCGGGCTCCATCGAGCGCGCGCTGCGCAAGGGTCGCGACGCGACGCGCGTCGTCGAGCGCACCGTAGCCGGCGAGATCAACGGCGACAACATCCTGGAGCTGGCGCTCACCCTGCCGATCGTGACATGGACCATGCTGACGACACTCTCCGTCGACGAGCGGATCATGTGGGTGATCTGGACGTGGCTGCTCGTCGTCGCGCTGCGCCTAACGAACACCTGGCGTCGGCGCCGTCCGCTCAGATCGCCCACTTGATCGATCCGGCACCGTTCGCGCGGCCCGTGTCTCGTCGAGCGCTGATCGTCAGCGTGCTCGTCGCCGGCGTCCTCGTGCGTCTCGTCTTCGCTGGACTCATCCCGCTCTTCGGCGACGAGGCGTACTACTGGGAGTGGTCGCGACGGCTCGCCGCCGGGTACTTCGATCATCCGCCCGGCATTCCGATACTCATTCGAGGCGGCGCGCTGCTCCTCGGGCCAGTGGCGTTAGGCGTTCGACTCCTCCCGGTGCTGGCGGGATTCATCGCCGCGCTGGCGGCGGCGGGGGTCGCGGGACGGATCGGCGGCGAAGATGCGGCGCTGCGCGCCGCGCTCATAATCACATGCATGCCCCTCGCGGCCGCGGGGCTCGTACTCGCGACGCCGGACTCGCCCCTCCTGGCCACCTCCGCTGCCGGCACGTACACGCTCGTGCGCGCGCTTCAGTCGCGCGTCGGCTCGCGCGCGTCGCTCCTCTGGTGGGCGGCGACCGGCGTCGCGCTCGGACTCGCGTTCTGCTCGAAATACACGTCGATACTCATGCCGATGGGCGTGACGCTCGCCGTCCTGTCTCGCCCCAGCCTGCGCGCTCGACTCCGCGAGCCCGGACCATATGTCGCGTGCCTCGTCGCGACGATCGTGTTCCTTCCCGTACTGCGGTGGAATGCCGCGCATGAATGGGTCTCGTTCGGCTTCCAAATTCATCACGGGCTCGCCGCGCCAGCGCACCGCGATGTCTTCGCGCCCTTCAAGCGACTCGGCGACATGATCGGCGGGCAGGCGGGACTCGTATCACCGATCCTCTTCGTCCTGTTCGGAGTGGCGACCGTGCGCGGCTTCCGGCGTTCGTCATCGGACACGACGTACGCGCTCGCCGTTGTCACCGCGTTCACCTTCCTGTTCTTCTGCTACAGCGCGACGCGCCAGCGCGTCGAGGCGAACTGGCCCGCGCCCGCATACATCGCGGCGATACCGCTACTCGCCTCGCTCCCTCTCTCCGTCACGCTCGGCAAGTGGCTGCGGGCCGGTCTGTGGCTGGCGGCGGTTGTATCAGTTCTCATCTATCTGCACGCCGCGTTCGACTTCCTGCCGATTCCGCCGCCGAAGGATCCTGTTGCCCGGTCGGCGGGCTGGCGCGAGCTGGCCGCGGCGGCAACGACGGTCGAGCAACGCGAGGGAGCCTCACGAGGCCACACGTGGATCGCGGCCGATCGGTACAAGGATGCCGCCGAGCTGGCATTCTATCTGCCCACCCACCCAACGACGTTTTCGCTCAATCTCGGAGGGCGCAGCAACCAATACGACCTGTGGCCAGGTTTCGCCGAGACCGCGCATGTGGGTGACAACCTCGTGGTAGCGCTCGATGAGGGTGCCGGCGTTCACCCGATCGTATCACAGCTCGCGTCCCACTTTGACTCTTACGCTCGGGACTCGTTGGTCGACCTCCGAAGCCGCCAGGGGCTCGTGACTCGGAGACGCCTCTGGATCCTGAAAGGCTGGAAGGGAGGCTGGCCGACTCGCGGTTAGGATCGCCCGGCGAATTGGGTGGGCGTCCTTGCAACTTGGCGTGCCGCACTGCTTGTTAGTTGACGACCGCGGCGGGCACCCATCGCGTCGCCGCGGGATACGTCCCAGCGGATGTGAGCGGTGCCCATGACAATCCCGAGATTCCGTCCTCCACAGCAGACGCGCAGTCAGGAGACGCTCGACCGGATTCTCGACGCTGCCGAGCGAGTGCTCGAGGAAAAGAGCTTCACCGAAGCGACCCTCGCGGAGATCATGGAGCGAGCGGGTGTCACGGTCGGTGCGTTCTACCGGCGCTTTCCCGACAAAGACGCGCTCTTACACTTGCTCGACGAGCGCTTCTTCCAGCACATGCGGGAGCGCGCGGACGAGTTGCTGGACCCAGCGCACTGGCACGGTGCGTCGGTGACGGAAATTCTAACGGAGTTCGCGCGAACGGCCGTCGACGTCTATGCGTCGAAGCGCGGCGTCGCTCGCAGTGTCTTTCTCCGGGCGCGCGTCGACCCCGTCATTCAGGCGACAGGCCGCCAGATCAACGCGCACAACATCTCGCGATTGCGGTCGTTGCTGCTCGAACCGAGTCGTCGCGCCGAGTTGACGCACCCCGATCCCGAGCGCGCGATCGCTCTCGGCTTCATGATGTTCTTCGGTGCGTTGCGAGAGACGACCGTCTTCGGCGAAGTGTGGCCCGAACATCGGCAGTTGGTTGGAGAGAATCTCGGCGACGAGATGGCCCATCTGTATCTCTCCTATCTCGGCGTGCGCGACGAAAGGCCTCGCGCGCGCTGACTACGACTCCGCGGCTAGTTTCCCCACTTCTGATCCACGAGCATGCTGACCGACTCCGCTGAGACCATGGTTCCCGCCGATCTCGATCGTTTCTTTTCCGACAACGAATCGCGAATCCGCAACGAGCTATTCGAGTTGCTGCGCATTCCGAGCGTGAGCGCTCGCTCCGAGCACAACGGGGATACGGCGCGCGCCGCCGAGTGGGTCGCGCGGAGCATGCGCGACGCGGGACTACAGGCCACGGTGCATCCCACGCCGGGACATCCGATCGTCGTTGGTGAGTGGCGCGGCGCCGGTAAGGACGCGCCCACCGTTCTGGCGTACGGCCACTATGACGTGCAGCCCGCGGAGCCGCTCGACCTGTGGGCGAGCCCGCCCTTCGAGCCGACGACTCGCGACGGAAAGATCTTCGCCCGCGGTTCGGTCGATGACAAAGGCCAGCTCCTACTGCACATCAAAGCGCTCGAGGCGCTGCTGCGCACTCGTGGAGCGCTTCCGGTAAACGTAGTCCTGCTCGCAGAAGGCGAGGAGGAAGTTGGGAGCGAACACCTCTCGGATTTCGTCGAATCCAACACGGAGCTTCTCCGCGCGGACGCGGTCGTCATCTCGGACTCGGCGATGTTCGCGCCAGGGCTGCCTTCGATCCTGTCCTCGCTGCGTGGACTCGCCTATTTCCAGATCGACGTCCAGGGTCCGTCGACTGACCTGCACTCCGGAAGCTACGGCGGCGCCGTGATCAATCCGGCAATGGCCCTGGCGCGCATTCTCGCCACGATGCACGACGGCACGGGTCACATCGCCATCGACGGGTTCTACGACAAGGTGATCGACTGGGGCGACAGCGCGCGCCGCGAAGTTCGCGCGCTCCCGTTCGACGACGAACACTTTCGCGCCGAGACGGGCGCACCAGCGTTAGGCGGTGAAGCGGGATTCAGCACGCTCGAGCGATTGTGGATGCGCCCCACGTGCGAGATCAATGGATTGTTGAGCGGGTACACCGGCGAAGGAGCCAAGACCGTCCTGCCGTCGAAGGCCATGGCAAAGGTGAGCTGCCGCCTCGTGCCCGATCAGGATCCGCAGGAAATCGAGCGGCTCATGAAGGCCCACGTGGAGCGGTTCGCGCCGAAGGGTGTCACGGTCACAGTCACGCCCCTACACGGCGGACGTCCGTGGCGCGCGAGTCTCGACGGTCCCTTGTTCGACGCTGCCCGCCGCGCCCTTTCCGCGGCGTTCGGCCGCGAGCCGGTGATCACCGGCGAGGGTGGCTCGATTCCAGTGGTCGGCGACTTTCAGCGCATTCTCCACGCCCCCGTGCTGCTGATGGGCTTCGGCCTGCCCGGCGAGAATGCTCATGCACCCAACGAGTGGATGAGCGAGGAGAATTTCACCCGGGGGCTGCGTGCGGTCGCGATGTTGTACGCGGAACTTGGAAGCTGACACGGACCGCGCAACTGAGGCGACGACGAACTTTCAGAACCTCCATTGTCTGATAATCAAGGCGCCAAACGATTGCACCGGGTAGGACGGCTGCGATTCGAGCGTCGGCGGACTGAGAAGCGCCTGGGGCACCGTATACGCCGTGTACAGCCATCCCTTGCTCGTTCGATACTCGAGTCGAACGCCCGGATAATTGTTGTAGAGCTGCACGCTCACGAACGTGCGCGGATTCAGGTACTTCCCCGCTTCGATCCGCGTCGTGCTGATGAAGTTGTTGAATCCCTGCTTCCCCGTCGTGAGCTCCGGCGTGTCACCCGGCGAGATGTAGAACTGGTCCGCGCCTAACGCTCTTCCCGCCCGCGACTGAAGCTGCTCGAACAGCACGCCGACGGCGATGCCCTCGAGGCGCGTCATCGCCACCGTGGCGCTCTGCCCAACGACGCCCCCCGGACCGCCCGCGCCAGCGAGACTCGACCCTTCCGGCTCCAACAGCGACGACGTCGGACCGCCGAAAGCAAGAAGAGTCAACAGCTCCGATTGAGATTTCGGCGGCTGCGCGTCGCTCTCGAGCGTGAGTTTAGGGCTCTTTAATGTTCCGCCGATCAGCACCTGGATGTTGAGCGCCGGTGCTCCCGTCAGCTGCACCTGGTACTGGGCGGTGGCCTGCAGCGTCGGATTGAGGTCTGGCGTTCCGACGAACGTCGCCGAGCCACGCGCGATCGAGAATCGTTTGCTCAGGAAGGTGTAATCTCCACGCTCCGTGCCGACGGCACCCGTCAATGCCAGCGCCGACCGCGCGACATGGACCTCGATCGGATAGTCCGTATAGATCTCGACGTTGGCATCGGTCGTTCGCACCCAGGTGTCGCGACTGATGCCGAGGGCGATGTCGATGCGCATGTTGCTGAAAATCGGCGACTGCGTCGGAAAGAGCTGCTTGTCCGCTAAGAGCGCCGTGTCGGCGACATTGAACAGATCCGGATCGCCGGCGCTGATCACGTGACGACTGCTCGGATTGTTGAACTCGAGGACGCCTCCCGTGACCTGCACGCGCCCATCGATATACGGCCGGGCCAGCGGGCCGGTGACACGCAATCCGGCGTCGGCGCTCAGACGGCCATGATCGTTGTTGAGCACCTCCGCGTTGCTCGCGGTGACGAGAAGACCAAAGTTGGGATCACTCGGATTGCTGAGGCCCACGCCGCCCGTGACGGCGACCGTTCCGCGCCCCGATTTCGCGACGAGCGAATCGATGCGCACGGAATCACCGTTCAGTCGAACGGCACCGGTCACGTTCTCGAGGTACATGCCCGTCGATGCCACCCTCACGATTCCGCGATTGAATCGCAGCGTGCCCGTCGCCAATGGGTGGTCGAACGTACCGCGCAGCGAGACCTGCGCCGCCGCACTGCCATGCACCTCCGTCACGAGTCCGGTGAACGCGGGGACGAGCTCGAGCGGAAGGCTGTCGGCCACGAGATCGACCGACAGCGGCTGCTTCAACAATCGCGGACTGGTGTTGCCGGACAACGCGAGGTTGAGCGGGAGGTTCGCGGTCACCGTCGCCATCGGCGTGCCGCCCTTTCGCACCAGGTCCAGATGCGCACCGAAGGAGCGGTCCGCGTAGCCGAAGGTGCCGTGAAGTTCCGGCACGGTGTCGCCCTTGAACACGCCCTTCACCAGGCCTAACGCGCCACGGAGCGTTGGCGCCGCGAGCGTGCCCTGCATTCGCCCGTGCAGCGACACCAACCCCTGGAGATCCAGATCGCTTTGCAGAACGTCGAGGAGGTCGCCAACCTGGAAATTGTCGATCGCGACGTCGAAGTTGCCGACGCCGTTCGATGGCAGCAGCCCATTCGCGTAAATGCGACCCATCGTGCCGCTGCGGAGCTCGAGATCCCGTACGACGATCCCGGCCGGCCGCGATTGAATCGTCGAAGGATGGGTCGACTGCCAGGTGGTGGAATCGAATCGCAGCTGCAGGTCGGCGATACGCAGCTCGCGATCGTTAGGCTCGAACAGGTAGTCGCCCTTCAAACCGTAGTCGCGCTGATCGCTCTGGCGAACGAGCAGCTCCACGCGCCCGCCGCCGCTCTGCGCCCGATAGCTCAGCCGCGCGTCCAGACTGTCGAACTGGAATCCGGTGGCGCTGATCGAGTCTCCCTTGACGGCCAGCGCGATCGTCGACGCGGAGGTACGGGCGTTCGTCCAGGCGAATTCGCCGACGAGCATGTGCGCTGCGTTGCCATGGACGTTGATGTCCTGTGCGCCGAGAGCACCCCTCGTGTCGAAGTTCGTGAGATTGCCGCGCAGCGTCCCCGACGCGTAGAGCTTTCCCTTGAGCGTGATTGGCGTCGCCCTGGGCGTGTCGACGACGAGCCGCGGCAATGGCCGACCCGTCGCCATCCGCTCGATCTCGGTGCGCCGCGCAATCCGCGCCGAGTCCGCGCGCGCCCGCCGAAAGGCCCGCGCTACCACGGCGGGCCGCGGCTGCACGACACCAGTGTCCGGTCCCGTGTGAGGGAAAATGCGGCCCAGAGCGCCTAACGAATCGATATCGGCGCTATAGCGCAGCTCCCCGGAGCGATTGGCGACGAGGCCGAACGAGCCCGACGCCGTTACCTGGGTGTGCGCACCGCTCAACCTCAACTGCCGCACGGTCGCCAACCCGCTCGCGATCGCGACGCGCGCGCTGCCACTGTCGACGGCAAGGCTGTCCCACCGCGAAGCCGCCAGATCGGCGGTGAACGACGCGTTCATCGTCGCCGGAGTGAAGCCCGCGCCCCGCGCCGACGCCGTGGCCGTGAGCGACGTCGCCGGCCCCTTCTCCAGCACGGTGTGCAGGTTGAACACCTTCATGCCTAACGCGAGATCGTATCGCGTCGTCGCTTCCCCCCCCGTCAGCCCAACCGTGCCCCTGGCGACCAGCTGCCCGCCGTCCGGGAGACGCAAATCCGTCCCGACCGCGAGATTCGACAACGCCCCGGTGAGGCGCACCGGGCCGACCGCGCTCCCGCGCAGCCCGATGCTCGGCGCTAATCGTCCGAGCTCGGCGAGCGACACCGGCTGCGCGATCACGTTGACGTCGATCCACGTCGATGCTGTGCCACTCGCGAGGCGGATCGACGCCGTGCCGGTGAGTCGCGAATAGTTCGCCCCCCCTCCATCCTCGTGGGCCAGGTCGATGCTCCCGGCGAGTCCCGTCTTCGTGTCACCCGACACGACAGCCGTGCCGTTGACGACACCGGAGAACGGCAATTGGATTCGCGGCCCCCTCCCGGCCAGCGCTTTCGCGAGCTCCACCTGCACCGGATGCAGGCGCAGACGAAGATTGGTTGCGCGCACACCACCGTTGTCGAATCCGATGACGCCCACCGCCGCGACCTGACTCGTTCCGTCCTCCTCGTCCGCGAACGCGACGTCCCCGTCGACCCGCAGCGCATGCCGGCCACCGTTCACCGCCGCCCGCCCGCTGAACGACCCTCGGCGCGGCGACTCGAAGCCGGCGATCAAGCGCTCGGCCAGCTGAGTTTCGAGATTTGTAAATCGAAGATTCGTGTCGTGCAGCGCGAACGTGTCGGACAGCGTGAGCCCAAAACTGCCCTTCACGGTCGTCGATCCCACCCTCACGTCGGCGTTGCGCGCCGTGTAGTCGTCCACCCCCTCCTTCCAGCGCAGCGCGAAATCCAGCGTCCCACCGCCTTCGGACGGCAGGCGCGGATAGAGCCATCGCAAATCCGCCATCGCCGCGGGCGCACCGTGCAGTGTCAACGACATGTCGCCGGAGCCGAAGGCGTAGCTGCCGTCGCCGCTCACGTGTGAGCTGGGCATCGCCGCGCGAACGCCATGCCACCAGATGGAATCATTGTCGAACTGGAAGCTGCCGCGCATGTCGGTGACGGTGGCAGCGGGTGGCCGAAAGAGGAGCGCGTGCATCTGGAGCGACGTCAGCTCTCCATACCGATACTTGTAACTCGGGTCCGCGAGCCGCAGCGTCGGCAGCGATGCGTTCACGGATCGGAGTTCGACGAGCTTCTGGTACGGCGGCGCGCCACGGTACGCATTGGTGGCCTTCACCACCATCGTGCGCCCCTTGCCACTGAGCGCGAAGCGAACGGCCGAGTCGCGGGCCGCCGGCGAGAGATCCGATCCTGGCGACCACGGCGTGCGCACGACGAGATCTCCATCCACGACAGAGATGTTCTGGAGGCGGATCCAGCTCCCGAAGCCCGGACCGGTCGACGGCGGCTGCGTCGTGTCGCGCGCGAAGATGCGCTGATAGTTCCACTCGCCGCCTGGTGGTTTGTCGAGCACGATCAGGGGACGCACGAGTCGCACGTCGTCGAGCCAGATCCTCTTCGAGATCAGGGCGCCGAGCGCATAACGAGCGCTCGCCTCCTGCGCCGCCAGGAACGGAGCACCGCTGCTGTCGCTGATCGCGAGATCGTGAATCGTCAGGCCGGTGACCAGATTGCCCGACAGCCGCCCGATGCTCACGCGTCCGTGCACTCGACTCTGTAGCTGCGCGAGAGCAAAACGGCGCACGCGCTCGTGTCCCCAGTCAGTCGCCGTCAACACGAGTATCGTGATCCCGGCCAGTGCGACGATGCCGAAGAGCACGATGACGATCCCGAGGAGGACGCGGCCGAGGCGGCGGAGCGCATGAACCATCAGTACGCCTGCCCGATGGAAAGGTGGAGCACGAGATGACCGAGGAAGGTGTTTCGGCCATCGGTGAACGTGCGCTCCTGCTGGAGCGAGACGAGTTGCGTGACTCCGTTGATCACCGCGTTGGTGACGACCGGGAGATTCTCGATCAGCCGCGGATTGTAGCCCAGATCGACCCGAATCGGTCCCACGGTCGAGTTGTATCGAATCCCGGCGCCGGGCGTGATCGCGCCGGTTCCGTGGGCGAAATCCGTGATCGATGCGAGATCCTTGAATCCTTGCAGCGCGCCATTGCCGACGATCGCCGCATCCACGAAGACTGCGCCATCGAGGCGATGCGCGATCGGAACACGCAGCTCGATGCTACCCTCGATGACCGATGTTCCCCCGGTCGGCCGCGGAACGAACGCACCGTTCCCGAGATCTGGCGCGTTCGGATTGCATTGGGTGATCGGTACGCTCAACGGACAGCGCGCATTATTCGTTCCGCGCAGCGTGTCCGCCGAAATGGTGAGCACACGCGGTCCGAGTTGATTCTCGCCATAGCCGCGCACCGACATCGCGCCCCCCGCGTAGAAACGAGTCCGCGGATGGAGCACCGTGTCTCCAATGGCACTGGCCATCGCGTGCACGACACCCAGCCGAAGGTGCGTCGCCACCACTTGCGGACGGAGGCTCGGGTGCCAGTACGCCGCCGCTTCGAACGATGCGCGCTGATAGCGATAATCAGAGAACGTGTATCGCGATGCGTACTGAAGATCCATGCGAGCGACGTACCCTTTCGTCGGCGTGAAGGGCTGATCGCTTCGATCGATGAACGCGGTGAACGTGAGCGGCGACAGACTCTGATGACTGCGAAGGGTGGCGATGGTGGTGGAGTCACACACGCCGTAGTTGACGCAGAAGTAGATGTCGCCGGCCTCCACCCGCGTTATCTCGTAGCGATACGTCAGGCTCGCCGGCAGTCGCGGTATCACCCGGCGCGTGAACGTCGCCGTCGCGCCATAACCGCGATCGATGAAGATCCCGGGTTCCGCGCGCCGGTGCGCAAAGATTCCGAGTCCTATTTGATTCTCCGGACGCAGGAACGCCGGCTGTTGCAGGTCGATGCTCGCTCCCCAGGTCGGCTGGAGGAACAAATCCGACGGGCCGAAGACGTTCTTGGTCTCGTCCAGGAAGGGCCAGTGGTTGTTGAGATTCGTCGCGAACAGATTGGCGAGGCTCGCCGTGATGCCGAGCTGTCTCGCGCCGCCGCCCAGATTGTGCGCGGTGTAGTTTCCCTCGACCCGTCCGAAGTTCACGTTGTCGAGCCCGCCCCCCGCACGCGCCTCGTGTAACGGCGCCTCGACGACCTGAATCTGGATGTGCTTCACGCTGTCGCCGGTCGGCGGGAGAATGCTCGCGAGCTGAAACAGGCTCGAGGTGTAGAGCGTTCGCTGACTCTCGAGCATCTTGTCGCGAATGAACGGCTGCCCCGTTTGCAGCTGCAGCATGTTCAGGATCGTCTGCGTCGACACGCGTCGGTTGCCGAGCACCTGGATGCTGCCGACGGTGGTCGGCCAGTTCGAGAAGACGCGCATCGCGACCGCGGCGCGGCGCGTGGAATCGTTGACGCTCACCGCCGTGTCGACGATCGCGTCGGAGTACCCGCGCTGCCACATCTCGCTCTGAAAGCCGAGTCGCATCGTGTCCAGCGTCAGCAGATTCAGCGGGCGTCCGACCTTGAGCAACGTCAGCCTGTTCCGCGTTCTGGCGCTGATGAGACTCGAGTCGTACTCGATCCGCAGCGCCGAGACGAGTGTCGGTTCGCCCTCGTGGATGGCAAACGTCACCGTCACGCCCTTGCCGTTAGGCGTCACCGACGTGTCGACCGTCGCCTCACGATAGCCGCTCCGCCAGTAGTAAACGCGAAGGCGGAGCACGTCGCGCTGGAACTCCTGGCGATTCAGGTAATGCTTCTCGACGAAGATCGGCGACTTGCTGAACCAGCAGATCGGCAGCAGCAGAGGGCTGTTGCATCGCGAGGCCTGTGTCGCGATGCTCTTCTCCAGATCGTGCTTGTCGACGTGCTTCACGCCGAGAACCCTCAACTTGAGGACCTCTGGCGAAGATTCCTTCGTGGGTCGCGGCGCCTGCGCCGACGATGTCTGGACGCTTGCCGCAAGAAGGACGATGAGCGCGAGAGAGTGTCGACAGCTGACGGGCACGCGTCGCGCACCGTACCGATTCGAAGACCGCATGGCGGCGAACGAGACAAGCAAACCTCGCGCCCACGGCAAAGGAGCCGCGGCACTCCTCGCGCCGCGGCTCCTAACTCGTGCTCCCCGCTGACCCTACAAACCGGCCAGCAACGCGTCGTTGGAGGGCGTACCGGCGATGCGCTTTATCAGCCACTCCATGGCCGATTGCGGCGGCATCTGACTCAGGCCGCGTCGCAGCGTGTAGACGCTATCGAGCTGCTCGGGGCGGAAGAGCTTTTCCTCACGCCGCGTCCCGCTCGTGCCAATGTCGATCGCCGGATAGATACGCTTTTCCGCCAGCGGGCGATCGAGCTTGATCTCGCAGTTACCAGTTCCCTTGAACTCCTCGAAGATCACGTCATCCATCCGCGAGCCGGTCTCCACAAGAGCGGTTGCGATGATGGTCAACGAGCCGCCGCCGGCAGAGGCGGGAATCGCGCGCGCGGATCCGAAGAAGGCCTTCGGTTTCGCCATCGCCGTCGCATCGAGTCCGCCCGACAGCGTTCGGCCCGTGCCTCGTTCGGCGGTATTGTGCGCCCGCGCCATTCGAGTAAGTGAATCGAGCACGATGACGACATCCTTGCCGATCTCGACAAGTCGACGCGCTCGCTCGAGCACCATCTCCGTTACCTCGACATGCCGCTCGGCCGGTTGGTCGAAGCTGGACGCGACAACCTCACCCACGCCCCACGAGATGGCCTCGCTCACTTCCTCCGGACGCTCGTCGACCAACAGAATGATCAGCGAGGCGTTCGGGTGATTCAGCGCGACGCCCTCGGTGATACCATGAAGAAGCGTCGTCTTTCCTGCTCGTGAGGGCGCGACAATCAACGCCCGTTGTCCGTAGCCGATCGGCGCGATCAGATCGATCGCGCGGCGAATGAGCTCAGCGCCGCCACGCGCGGGCCTGCCTGTCTCCAACGTGAGCTTGCGCTCCGGATACGACGCCGGGAGTGCATTGAACTCGGCGCGTCGCGCCGCCGTGGTCGGGTCGTTTTCGTTGATCGATCGAATCTCGATCGCCGTGAGGCGGCCGCGCTGATCGCGCCCAACGGTCGCGTCGATCAGGTCACTCTTGCGCATGCCGAACTGACGAACGAGCATCGGCGGGATCCACGCATCGCCAGATTCCGCGAGATAGCTGTTGCCCGCGCGGCGAATGAACCCACCATCACGAGAGGGCTCGAACCAGCCCTTTGCGTCGCCGCTCGGAACGAGCGCCACCTGCGGCTGCTGTTGCTGTGGATGATCTCGACGTGGCCCGCGATCTCGTCCGCGGCGTCGGCGACGTCCGTTGCGGTGTTCGCGCGGAGGATACGAGCCATCGTACCGAGGATTCTGCGCGTTGGGCGGTCCATAACCTTGTGGTGTCGATTGCTGGGCGCCGCCATTTGTTATCGCGCTGTTTCCGGTCGCGGCCGCGTCGGCCGCCCCAGTATCGGAGTGGGGAAAGCCGTCCGCTCGCGGTGTCTCCGGACGCTCGACTACCGATTCCTCAGAAGTTGCGTGGGCGTTCGCGTCGTGGTCGCTGGTCGGTGGCATCGGGGGCCCGTCATTCGCCTCCACTTCGCGCGGACGAACCGACTCGACCGCTGTCGATACGATGCGGGGACTTTCCTCGCTTGGGCCGCCGCTCGAGATGGGCGCATCGACACTGCTCGTGTCGAGTGCCTCGTCCCGGTAGGGGTTTGGCTCGCCGGTCGTTTCGGCGGCAGCGCGGTCGTGCGGACGCTGGCCGCGGCCGCGACGAGGGGGGCGTCGACGTTCGTTCATGCTGCTGTTGTTGTGTAAAGGTGAATACTCCGCCTGCTCGCCCACATCGGGGCCGACTGCAAACTGCGGAAACTCGATATAAAGCTCGTGTGTCTACGCTGCGCGCGACATCGCGCGGAGCGCGCAGCCGGAACCGCTCTGAATCCTGGATGGATTCGCAGTGCGGAATCGACGCAATGTGGCGGGATCGATGCGACGCGTGCTTTGCCTTTTGCCGCTAGGAGCGAAGTCGGCTCACGGCGATGCCGGCGATCGTGATGCGGCGCGGCGCCTTGACCAACCGGAGAATCGCTCGAGCGCGGACCCGGGCAGCCACGCCAAAATCAGAGCGACCGAGCGGACGACGTCGCAGTCGTACCGGCGGACGCCTACGAGTATCGCCACTTACTCGAAGTCGCGCAACCCTGAAATTACAGCTGTAGTATAGACGATCCGCTGCGAACTTCGTGCCGGACGCAAGTCGGACCTCCTGCCTCATCGCTTCCCATGATCCATGGTGCGCCAAGTCACCTTCGCTCGTTCCCGAAGACGCCGCACGCGCACCGCACTCCAGTCACAAACGGCGTCCACTGTCTCGCCGTTCCAACGCGCGAAACGACTGCGGCACATGTGAGACTCGCATAGTATTTGTGCATGGAATCGAGCCCCACCGCCGCGGACCTTGACCTCGCACACATCGTGGAGGAGTACCGCGTCACCGGCAACATCGGGACGCTGTTCGATCGAGTGCGCGCGCTCGCAAGGCAGGTAGACCCTGATCAGCTGGCGCAGACGGCACAACCGTATAGTAACATGCCTGAAGTCGTGATACCCGCGTACGAGCACATTGTCGCGGCGCAGCCGCAAAATGCCCAAGCGATGGTGGTTCTTGCAAACGCATACTGGCTCACCGGGCGCGGCGCGGACGTCGTCGGCGCGTTAGCCGGGCGCGCCAAGGAGGCCGACAGCAACAATCGCGGCGCTTGGCATTTGTGGGCACTCGCCGAGCCGAGTCTCCGTGCGCGCGTCGAGCGCTGGCACAAGGTGTCACGGCAATTCCCGCAGGATCAGCTCGCGCGCGCGGCCCTCGCCGACAACGCAACGAGTCTCGCCGGTGCCGAAGATGATCCCGCCGCGCTCGATCTGGCGATCAAAACGTATGAGGGTTTGCTCACCGAAGCGAAAACCCCCGAACAGGTGTCGGCGCTCACGGCAACGTTGAGAGCACTGAGAGGCAAGATCCACGACTAAGAGCGGTACGACTAACTGCGAGCCGAGAAGAGCGAGCCGAAAAGGGCGAGCCGAGAAGGGCTCGCTCTTAGTCGTATCGCTCTTAGTCGTACCGCTCTTACTCGACGAACCTCGTCTTCATGACGTCCAAACGGTCCAGGAACTTCCTGATCTCGTCATTGACCGCCTGGATCCTCGTTATGCTGTGCGGATTGAACTGCGGATCGTACGGGCTTCGCGCCGGGCCGCCCGCGACCTCGAGCACGGCCTCGAAGTCATAAGCGTGAGTCCGTCCCGTCTTCGGATCCGTCCAC
>DATBHD010000238.1:0-89508 GCA_036557635.1 Gemmatimonadaceae bacterium | reverse complement strand
GCGGATGCGGCGCCCGTTTCGTTTACGCTGACGCCATCGCGAGTCACTCGTTCTCGCGCGCCGCACGGAAGATGTAGCCCACTCGTCGCACGGTGAAGATCATCGGCGGGCGGTTGCCAGCCTCGAGCTTCTTCCGCAAGTACGCCATGTACACGTCGACGATGTTGCTCGCGTCCGGATCGTCCAGGCTGGGCTTCCATACCTGGGCGACGATCGCGGCACGTGTGAGCGTCCGTGCGGGGTTGCGCATCAGATACTCGAGCAGCATGAACTCGCGCGGCGTCAGCGTCAGCGGCCGTCCGTCGCGTGACGCTTCGCGCGTGAGCGGATCGAGTACGACATCGCCGACCCTCAACTGCGCGGCGCGCGTTCGTAATGCCGAACGACGAAGCAGCGCACGCACGCGGGCCAGTAGCTCCTCGGAATCGAATGGCTTTGCGAGGTAATCGTCGGCGCCTGCCTCGAGGCCCGTTACGCGATCCGCGACCGCGCCTCGCGCGGTGAGCATCAAGACAGGCGCGGTAATGCCACGCCGACGCAACTCCGCGGCAACGTGCAATCCATCGCGTCCCGGCAATCCGAGATCGAGTATGACAAGATCCGGTGCCTGATCGGTTGCGCGCGCGAGTCCAGATTCTCCGTCCATCGCGGCAGTCACGTCGAAGCCGTGCTCACCGAGCACACGCTCGAGTAGTGCGACCACCTCGGCGCTGTCCTCGACGACGAGGATTCTGGAAGCTTCGACGGTGGCAAACATCGGGCGGCAAGTTAGTGGAGGCTCACTACGCGGCAAGAGCGATCGCGAACATCGGCGTGCGGCGCGCGAGCGACGGACCTGTGGCCCTCGCGCGCCAATCATCGCGACACGAGTCGCAACGACTCTCGCGAAATGCCTCCGCTTCGCGGGCCACGCTCGAGAGAAACTGAACGCTCGCCGGCCTGATCGCCCTAGCGTAGACGTCGGGGAAGCCTCAGCGCGAAGTCGACGCGCTACTCGCCATCGGCGGGCCGATCGGCATGCGGCTTGCCCCTTCACACTGTAAAAGAATTTGACCGTCCGGCGCGCCGTGACTGCATCGCAACGGCGATGTGACTGCAAACGTGTTCACCGCAGTTTAGCTGGAACATCGCGTATTCCGACGTGTTCGATTTGGTGTGCGGTTCAGTCTGCCCACTGAAGGCCGAATCGTGAGGCGTGATGGAAGTGTGGGGAGGGAGGTTAGGGACAGGGGACACGATGATCGAGTCGTTTCATCTTCAGGAGGAGGGCATGGACGTTCTCGTCATGCTCGAGGAAAACCCTGATCACTCACCGGTGCTCGCGCACGTGAATTCGGTGCCGGCTCCGCTCGCATCAGCGGAACGGCCTTCGCGCGACATCGTGACGCTGTATGGAGCGCCGAGTGCGGAATCGCTCGCTCTCGCGCTCGCGGCTGCGGTGGAGTGCCATCGTTCGAGCACAACCAATAACGAAGCGATTCGACATCTCGGTGTGTGGCCGGAACGAGGCGCGATCGGCGATGCCGCGTGGCGCGACGTCACCACTGGCCAGTTGATGACGAGAGACCTGGAGATTCCCCTCGAGATCCTGCACTCGACCGCAGGTCGGTTGCTCGCGGAGTGCGGCCAGCTGATTCGTCGCTTGGTCGCTGGACTCTCGATGCCAGATTGGCCCGAGGGAGCACGACGCGCGATCACGGTTTCGATCGGACCGATCATTGGTCTCACAGCTCCCGTGTTCGCTCCGCTCGAGACGATCCTGGACCGAATGCGTGAGGCAGAGGGTTTGACCTTCGAGGCCGAGGGCGACTGATCGTTCAGCGTCGCCTGGCCTGAAGGCGGTGGACGGGAGCCCAATAGGCTCCCCTCTTTTTTTTTCTGCGTGGATCGGGTCGCTCGAGGCGACGCCCGCGCCCCCGCGATTCCCTCTTGACTCATCTCGATCCGAACGCGAGGCTATCGAGGAGAGAGACGAGGGGAGCAATGTCGCGGCAGTTCACTCGCCGACCAATTGAGCAGTCGCGAGCCGACGGGCGTGTTTTTGCCGACGAATCGGGTCGCTTATGGAGCGCCGTCGAGACGACGCGCGCTTTGGTCTTCACGTGCATCAGCGATGCGCGGTTGTCGCATCGCGCGATCGCGATCGAAGACACCCTGCGGGAGGACGACGCCGGAGACGAAACTCTGAGGGCGTGGCTCGGGGCCGCGCCCAAGATCGGTTCACTCAGCTAGGCGGAAGGAGCGCGACTCATGAAGGAGTTCAAGGGCTCAGAGATCCGAAACATCGCGGTAGTGGGACACGGGGCGAGCGGCAAGACCAGTCTGGTCGATGCGCTCGCCTTCGTGTCGGGTGCCAGCAAGCGTCATGGGGCGGTGAAGGACGGGACGTCTCTCACCGATACCGCACCCGAAGAAATCGAGCGCGGCTACTCCATCAACCTCGGTGTCGCTCACGCCGAATGGCTCGGCACGAAGATCAACATCATCGATACGCCAGGGTTTCTCGATTTTCAGGGTGACGCGATCGCTGGAATCGCCGCCGCAGACGGCGTGCTGTGCGTCGTGAGCGCGAACAGCGGCGTCGAAGTCGGCACGGAGCGCATGTTCCGCGAGGCCGTTCATCGACGTGATCCGGTGCTCTTCGTCGTGTCCATGATGGACAAGGAGCACGCGGACTTCGATCGGATCTATCAGCAGATAAAGACGCGCCTCACGGCCAAAGTGATTCCCGTCGAAGTCCCACTGGGCGACGGCCCCGACTTTCACGGCGTGATCAATCTTTTCACGAAGAAGGCCCTGCTCTTCAAGCAAGGCTCGAAGAGCGGCGAGTTCCAGGAGGTCGACATTCCCGCCGACTATCGCACGCAGTTCGATCGCTACTATCAGGAGCTGATCGAATCGATCTCCTCGACGGACGACACGCTCCTGGAGCGATACCTCGAGGGCGGGGAGATCGGCCGTGAAGAGGCGATCAGGGGTATGAAGGAAGCCATGAAGCGCATGGAGCTCTTCCCGCTGTTCTGCGTTTCCAGCGAGTTGAATTACGGTGTGCAAGCGGTGTTGAACACGATCGTCGAGTTGCTGCCGAACGCATACGAGATGGAGGAGGTCCACGCCTTCAAGGGCGCCGAGGGGAACGCGACCGTCGAGATTCACGCCGACGAGACCAAGCCATTCAGCGCGCAGGTCTTCAAGACGATGTCGGAGCCGCACGTCGGCGACGTGACCTTTTTCCGAATTTTTTCCGGATGCATCGTGAATGGTGCGGAGGTGTTCAATGCGACGCGCGATACGCCGGAGAAGTTGAATCATCTCTCGGTCGGTCAGGGGAAGGAGCGCATCGAGGTGAATCGGCTCTGCGCCGGCGACATCGGTTGTGTCGCGAAGCTCAAGAGCACGCACACCAATGACACGCTTTCGACGCGCGAACACCCGGTGCGTCTGCCGCAGATCGATTTCCCCGAGCCGATCATCGAGATGGCGGTCCACGCGGCGGCGCGCGCCGACGAAGAGAAACTGCAGGCCGGACTTCACAAACTCCACGAGGAAGATCCGACCTTCCAAACGCACTACAATGCCGAAACGCACGAGACGATCATCTCGGGAGTCGGCGAGCGACATCTCGAGATCTCGTTGGCGAAGCTACGCCGGAAGTATGGCGTCCAAGCACAATTGACTCGGCCGAAGATTGCCTATCGCGAGACGCTGAAGGGCCGCGCCGAGGGGCAGGGCAAGCACAAGAAGCAGACTGGCGGCCGCGGCCAGTTCGGCGATTGCTGGGTGCGCATCGCGCCTGCGGCGCGCGGCGGCGGCTACGAGTTCATCGACAAGATCGTCGGCGGCGCCATTCCACGTCAGTACATTCCCGCCGTGGACAGGGGAATTCAGGAAGCCTCGGTGCGTGGTGTGCTCGCCGGATATCCCGTCGTCGACTTCAAGGTCGAGGTCTTCGATGGCTCGTTCCACACCGTCGATTCGAATGAGCAATCATTCAAGATGGCGGGGATTCAGGCCTTCAAGACGGTGGCGCCGAAGTGCAAGCCGGTCCTCCTGGAGCCGCTCGCCGAAATCGACGTCCTGACGCCTGACGAGTACATGGGCGACGTGCTCGGCGATCTCTCATCGCGACGCGGCCAGATTCTCGGTAC
Source organism: Gemmatimonadaceae bacterium (assembly GCA_036557635.1). Classification (GTDB taxonomy): domain Bacteria; phylum Gemmatimonadota; class Gemmatimonadetes; order Gemmatimonadales; family Gemmatimonadaceae; genus AG2. Next base: position 85,360 of record DATBHD010000238.1, on the reverse strand, counting down.
CGAAGGAATCGACTCGGACACGGCGATCGGCGGCACGCGCGTGCGGGCCATCGTGCCGGAAGCCGAGCTGCACAGCTACGCGGGTACGCTGCAGTCGATGACTCAGGGGCGCGCGACGTTCACCAAGCGCTTCAAAGGCTACGAGGAAGTGCCGCACGAAGTTGCTCAACGAGTGATCGACGAGGCCTCGAAGGAGAAAGAAGAAGAGGCCGCGGTTCACTAGCGAAGAAACCAATGCGTTGAGAATCCTTCTTCCATCACTGCGGGAGTTCGAGGTTGCCATGAAGACTCACTCGATGTTCATCGTCGCGGCCGCTCTCTTTGCCTTCGTCCCGGGCTGCGCTTCCTCGCCGGCCGGAGCGCCGGGAGCGACACAGCAATCATCGTCGCCGACGCGTTCACACGGCTCGCGCGACGTCATCACCTTCGAAGAGCTGTCCAAGCTCGACGTGCAGAACGCGCTGCAAGCTGTTCAGCGCCTGCGCCCCAACTTCTTGCAGACGCACGGCGGGATGTCGTCGTCGATGACGCTGGGGCCACAGGATGTGGTCGTCTACGTCGATAACACCCGAATGGGTGGCCCGAGCGCGCTTTCTCAGATCCCGATCACCGAGGTCAAGGAGATTCAATATCTCAATGGCCCGGATGCGACGCAGCGGTTTGGCACAGGCCACGGCTCGGGCGCGATCATCGTCACCCGGAGATGACGAGTCGTCGTTAGGCAGCCGAGAAAGAGAGAGGCCGGGCGGCGGCACGCTGCCCGGCCTCTCCGCTTGGTCGGCGTCGCGGACTACGATCCCGTCTTGCGCCGTCGACGCGGACGCGGCGCCGCTTTCTTGGCGATCTGAATCGGGACGACATCGCTCTGCGCCGCCGGCGCGAGCGAGTCGCAACCGCCGACCGATATGCCTTGACGCGGCTGCTTATACACGAAGCGCTTGCCCTCATAATTCCGGAAGATGACTTCGTCTTCGTTGATCTCCTCGACGTATTCCGGAAGCAGCGGCACCTTGCCGCCGCCTCCTGGGGCATCGATGACGAAGTGCGGGACGGCGAGACCAGACGTCCATCCGCGAAGTGCTTTCACGATCTCGAGGCCCTTCTCGACCTGCGTGCGGAAATGCTCGCCGCCGGCGACCTGGTCGGCCATGTAGATGTAGTACGGTCGAACGCGCGCCTTCAGCAGCTTTTGCATCAGCTCCTTCATGATCTGCGGATCGTCGTTCACTCCCTTGAGAAGAACTGTCTGACAACCGAGCGGAACGCCGGCATCGGCGAGACGGCCGAGAGCCGCCACGCTCGCAGGCGTGAGCTCGCTCGGATGGTTGAAGTGAGTGTTCATGTACACGGGATGGTACTTTCGGACCATCTCGCAGAACTCCGGCGTTATGCGCTCCGGTAAATGCGAGGTGATGCGGCTGCCGATGCGGATGATCTCGATGTGCGGAATCGCGCGCAGGCGCTGGAAGATGTACTCGAGCCGGCGATCGGAAAGCATCATCGGGTCGCCGCCGGACAGGATGACGTCGCGCACTTCCGTGTGAGCAGCGAGATAGAAAAACGCGGAATCGTACTGATTCAGCGGAATTTTCTCCGGATCGCCCACTTTCCGCCGGCGCGTACAGAAGCGGCAATAGCTCGCGCACACCGGACTCACCAGGAAGAGCGCGCGATCGGGATAGCGGTGCGTGATGTTCGGTACGGGTGAATCGCCTTCCTCGTCGAGCGAGTCGATCACGCCGTCGACGATGTCCAGTTCCTGCACCGTCGGCACGTACTGGGTCCACATCGGATCGCCCACTTCCTTGATCTGCGCCAGCGCCGCTGGCGTGATGCGCATCTGGAAGTTTTCGAACGCCTCCTTGAGGGCGTCGACATCGATGGCGTCGCGACCGAATCGGTCGGCGAGCTTGTCCAGCGTGTCGACGCTCTCGTGCAGGATCTTCTGCCAATCACTCATGGACTGAGGGGCTAGGGGCAAGGGATTTCGTGTAGATCACGCGATCGTCACCGATCGCGTAAAAATCGCGCATGCGCGCGACCTCCTGATATCCGCGCGCGCCATAGAAACGTCGCGTCGCATCGTATTCCGGCCGTGACGACGTTTCCACGACGAGTAGTCGAGCGCCACGATCGACCAATCGCTGTTCTACTTCCGCGAGAAGCCGCGAGCCGCCGCCATGTCGCTGTGCCGCGGGATGGACGGCAATCCAATAGAGATCGAAGGTGTGATCCGTTCCCGGGGTCGCACCGAAGCACGCATATGCCACGAGATCGTCACTTTCGAAGCCGCCGAGGAATTCGTAGTCGCCGGCGTCGTCGAACAACTCGAGCGCGACGTCCACTTCGTCGGGGCGAAAGACCGCTGTGGCGTCGAGAATCTCCCGCAATCGTCCACGGTGTGTTCGCTGCAACGCGCCGAGCCGCACCGCGGTCACCGTATTCAGTGATCGCCGACCGCGCGCCCTGTCTCTTCGCGGGCTTCGAAGAGATCGAACGTCGGAGCGCCCGGTTCGCTCGTGCCGGCGACGCCGGACAATCGCTGAGCGAGGGCCCATCCCTCCTCGACTGAGATTTCCTCTCGATTGCGGTTGAGACCGAGCTCGCACACGGTGCGAATCAGCGCCGGATATTCGATTCCGGCGACGGCGGCCATGCGCGCGAGACCGGCATCGGGCGCGATATCGGGATTCGCGTTGACCTCGAGAATCCACGGTCTGCCGGCGGAATCGACGCGCATGTCGACGCGACCGTATCCCTCGCCGCCGACCAGCTTCCAGGCGCTGAGCGCGACGCGACGAATTTCAGTAGCGAGCTTTGGCGGCACGTCCGCCGGACAACACGGCGTCGCGCCGAGATCTTCATTGCTGCCAACGAGCCACTTGGACTGATACGTCACGATACGCCACATGCCCCGCGGCATCGCGCCGAAATCGATCTCGGAAATCGGGAGAACCGTGTCGCCGATGATGCCGACGTTGATCTCGCGACCATCGATGAAATGCTGAACAAGTATCTCGTCCCAGAGCTCGAGCATGGCGTCCACGCGCGCGGTCAGCGCGCGCATCGTGCGAACCACGGATCGCTGCTCGACGCCGACGGACGCGTCCTCGGCGACAGGCTTGCAGATGGTCGGGAACCCGACCGACGTCAGCGCGCCACCACGCTTCACCGTCGCCCAGCGCGGAATCGGCAAGCCTGCTCGGTCGAGCACGGCGTTCACGACATGCTTTCGCAAACAGAGAGACGTCGTATAGCTCGAGCTACCGGTGTACGGAATGCCGAACAGCTCGAGCACGCCAACGACCGGCGGCTCGAGGTGCGCGACGCCATCGATGCCCTCGCACATGTTGAACGCGAGATCGAACTTGCCGCGACGCACGCGCTCGATCCAACGCCCGTCCCCGAAGACGGGGATTCTCACGACAACGTTGCCCTCGGAGATGAGCGAGCGTTCTATCGCCTCGACCGTCTCGAGAATGAGGAGGTCGGGGGATTTGGCGAGCGCGGACGCGCCGTCGAAGAGAAGCGCAATTTTCAAGCGACCGCCTGCGTTCGGTTTTGTGCCGCGACGTTTCGAGCACGGCTGCCGCGCCGTCGCAGTGTGACGCCGCAGCGCTCGGCGGCGTGCAAGAGGCAGCTCTGAATGAGATCGTCGTACGAGAGTCCCGCCGCGCGTGCTGCTTTGGGGAGACAGGAGTTGTCGGCGGGATCGGGAAGAATTCCGGGGAGCGGATTCACTTCGACGATGTTGGGCACGCCATCGGCGTCGAGTCGCACGTCGACACGCGACCAATCGCGGCAGCCGAGGACTCGATAGGCACGAAGGACGACCCGCTCGATAGCGGTTCGTAGCGTGTCGCCGATCGGCGCCGGACAGGCAAAAATGTCCAGCGGCTGATCGGGTCGATCCCAGATCCATTTCGCTTCGAACCCGTAGATCGGGACCGATCCAGTCGGAAGCGCGCCGAAATTCATTCCGACGATCGGCAGCACGCGCGCATCCGCTCCGTTACCGAGCACGCCACATGTGAATTCCATCCCGGGCAAGAACTCCTCGACGAGGACCGGCTGCCGATATGCCTCGAGAAGAAATCGTACCTGCGCCTCGAGCTCGTCCGCACTGCGAACGAAGTTGCGCTCGGTGATTCCCTTCGACGAACCTTCGTGCACCGGCTTCACGAAGAGGGGCATGATCTCCGACGGCGCCGAGATCGGCAGCGCACCGGCGAGAAGCCGATCGAGATCCTCCGCGGACTCGACGAGGAGGAAGGGCGCGGTCGGCACGCGGTGATAGCTGAGCACTTCCTTCGCGCGTGCCTTGTCGAGGCAGATCGAGAGCGTGAGCGGATCGCTCCCCGAGTATGGAACGCCGAGGAATTCGCAGATTGCCGGAACGTGCGATTCGCGATTCACGCCGTGGAGTCCCTCGGCGATGTTGAAGACGAGATCAGGCTGTTCTGCTCGGAGGCGCTCGGGGAATTCCGCCGTCGCCTCGAGACGAATCACTTCACCGTATGCAGCGAGCGCGCTGGCGATCGCGTCGATCGTGCGCGCGGAATCCCATTCGGCGTAGAGATCATCGGAAGAGGACGCGACGCTGGCGGTTGCCGCCGCCGGCGCTTGAGGGATCCGGGACGCGTCGTCCCGGCCCGTACTGGGAGGGTCCTCTTCCGATCGCGGCGTTTCGCTCTCCCCATTCGCGAGCGCCGCGGACTCCTCAGGCTTTTGATTGTACGCGAAACCGATGCGCGTCATCCGATCTCGATTGATCGTCCGCGGCGCGAAGTCGCCGCTCTCGTGTGCCGAGTCTTGCGTGCATCTCGTGCGCTCGTCGCTGGTGACGCTGTGCACGATGAGTCGCGCAAGAGCGGTGCCATGTACGAGTCGGGCGCAAAATACAAACTGAAAAAATTTCGCGCAATGAATTTTTTTCGATGCTCGTCATTTCCGAGCGAAGCGAGGGATCTTCTTTTCTTCTCGATGACAGAAAAAGCAGATCCCTCGTCGCTACGCTCCTCGGGATGACAGCGTCAGACCTTGTGGTAGATCACTCGCGCCGCTTCACGGCGATCGTCCGCCTGGTAGATCTCGAAATCCGAGAAGAATCCAGGCGCCTCGCACTGTAGGAGACGCAGCATGGTGATCGCCGCGCGGCGGATCTCGAGCTCGGCGCCCTCGCTCGCCCGCAGCTCGAGCATCGTTCGCCACGCACGCGCGTTCGCCGTGACGACGATTTTTGTCTCTGTCGCGTTGGGCAGTACGGCGCGCGCCGCCTCACGCGCCATCTTCCGCCGGTGCACACGATCGGGCACCCAGCCGTAGCGCCCCATCAACTTTTCGACGAGCGATACATACGCTTGCTGCGCCTGCTCGACCTGCTCTCGCCACGCGGACTCGAGACTCTCGTCGCCGATCACCGCCGGGGGAACGACGAAATTCGCTTCCGACTCGTCGACGTATCGCTGCGAAAGCTGCGAGTACGCGAAGCCGGCGCGATGCCGAACCAGCTCGTGCGTCAGCGATCGACTCACGCCCTCGAGCAGCAGCGTATAGTTCGCGTGCTCGAGCACGGAGCCATGGCCCTGCTTCTTGATGTTGTCGAGGTAGTCTCTCGTGGATCGCTTGGCCGGATTGTGCTGACTCATGTAGCACACACGACCCGCGAACTCGGCGAGTCGCTCACCGTCGGTGCTCTCGCCGACCAGATTCACCGAGAGATGCTCGGGCATGGTGAACAGCGGTCGAGCGAGAAGCGTGACGGCGGGCTCGTAGTAGAAGTGCGGCATGGAGGAAAAAAGAGGCGAGAAGCGGGAGTACGCGGCGCCTGACAAAGCAAGGCGAGCCCGAAGGACTTTTCAACCCGCTTGCGTTACGACCGCAACTTCTTCCAACAGATCGAGTCTCGATCGAGCATAGGCGCGCTCGCGCTCGACGCGCGCGAGCGCGGCGCTCGCCTCCGCCGGAAGTGGCGCAAGCGACGGATCGTATTTGATCTGCTCCAATGCACGCTCGCCCGGCGTCGGCACTTTGACTCCGGGATTGAGAATCCCGCGGGGATCGAAGCAGCGCTTCACGAGGGCGAAGCGTGCTCGCGCGTCGTCGAACCACACGCGATCGAGTAGCGGCGTCCGCAAGCGGCCGTCACCATGTTCGCCGGTCAGCGTTCCGCCGAGTTGCGCGACGAGGTCTGTCACGTCGTCAAGAATGCGCGTCATTCGGCTTCGCCAATCGGCGACGGAAACGTCGATGAGCGGATTGACGTGCACGTGCGCGTCTCCCGCGTGGCCGAAGATCACTCCGCGAATCCCGTTGCGCGCGAGGCTTTCGCGTACGCCGCGCACGTAATCGGCGAGTCTCGAGGGCGGGACGGCGCCGTCCTCGATGAACTGCATCGAGCGAAGGGACGAATCGAGACGAGAAAGAATCGGACTCGCGGCGTGGCGAAGGTCCCACAGCTCGGTCTCCGTCGCCTCGTCGAGCGCCACGCGCACCATCGTCGCCCCCGCGCGCTCGAACACCGTCGCGATCTCGCGCGCCGCCTCAGCAGCACGGTTCGCGGTGTCGGCCTCGACTTCGGCGAGGAGCACCGCCTCGGCATCGCTGGGTACGTCGTGAGCTCCACCGGACCGCGCAACATCGAGAAAGGTCCGATCGAGGAGCTCGCACGCAACGGCGCCACTCTCGCGCGCACGGATCGCCGCGTCGACAGCGCTCTCGAGGGACGGGAACGCGCCGAGCACGCTGCTCGTCGCCGCGGCGACGGGCGCGAGCGACAATTCCACTCCGACGAGAATCGCGAGCGTTCCCTCGCTCCCAACCAGGAGATCGACGAGATCGTAGCTGCGCGCATACTCGGCGGTGGCGTAGCCCGAGGATTCCTTGCGTACGCCCTGGTGCCGCGCGCGTTTGACTTCTTCCGCGGCGACGATGGAGGGATGGCCCTCGGTGAGGAATCGCGCGACCGCCGCGACACGAGCGGGCGCCGGCGCGCCGCGTCGCACGTCCGCTATGGTACCGTCGTCGAAGACGCAACGGAGCGATCGCACCCAGCGCCGTGTCGAACCGAATGCAAGCGAGTGCGAGCCGGAAGCGTTGGTCGAAACCATTCCGCCGATCGTGCAAAAGCTCCCGCTCGATGGATCCACGGGAAAGCGAAGTCCCCGCGCCTTGGCTTCGCGATTCACTTCGGCGCGCAACACGCCGGCTTCGACGACGACCGATCGATCGGTGTCGTTCACCGGCGAAATGCGGCGCAGGCGACTCAGATCGAGAATGACGCCGTCGCCGATCGCGCCACCGGCCATGCTGCTGCCGGAGCCGCGAGGAATGAGCGGCGACTTGCTCTCCTGCGCCCACCGGACGAGCGCGGCGACATCTGCTTCGTTCTCGGGGACCGCGACCGCGCGCGGGACGATGCGACCTATGCCTGCCGCTTCGGAGTAGACCGCGCGCGCGGGGTCGTCGGTGCGAAAGGTGCCGCGGAATCCAGTGGGCGGGGGCGGGGGCGGGGGCGGGGGCGGCGACAGGGGCACGAGGCGCTGGCTCGTTAGGCTGCCGTCAGTACTTACGTGGGATCGACGAGGCCGCGGCGGCGAGGACGCTCAGGATCGACGGCTGGGGCTTCGTCACGTCGCCACGCTCCAGTCCATCGAGCAGCTGCTCCAACGCGAGCTGCGCGGCGGTGGCAGTGCGCGCATTGATGCCGCGCGCGAGGTAGAACGCACCCGCGCCGACGAGCACTGCCGGCGCGGCGGCGACCGCGATCGCGAAATGGAGCGCGACGAGCGCGCCGCCAGCGGCCACACCCAACACCGTGGCACCCGAGCTTTGTCGAGCGAGACTGGAGCGGAAACGTGCGAGGTCCGCATCGATGCGCACCAACGTTCTCGACGCATCGACAGCCACGGCCGTCGCCGCCACCTCAAAGGCTCGCGCCAGCGCATAGCCACGCCCACCGACGTTGAGCGCTCGCCGCACCGTGCCGACCAGATCGCGCCGCGCCTCCCATACGATGCGATCCGTGAATTGTCGCTTCACCTGCAGCAGCTCCTGCCGCTGCATCCACGTATCGATCGCCTCGAGTACGTCGCGAGGTTTTCCGGGGACGGTGCGACTCGCGCCGACGCGCGCCCCGCCGAGCAGCTTCGCGCTCAACCCACCCGCGTCTTCCGGCAACGCGACACGCGTCCGCTCTTCGGCGAGCGCCTGACGAAGGTGCTGAGCAGAGAGGCCCACCTCCTTTCCCAGCTCGAGAATCTGATCCTCGCTGAGAACTTCTTCGGGCTCACCCGTTCCCGCCTGCAGCTCGGCGGCGCGGGCGAGCACACGTTCGAGCGCGCCGCGGTCCAGTCCCGGAGATGGGTCGCGCGCGGGAAGATTCGAATCGCCAGACATACGGCGAAATATACGACGCGGCGTTCCGTTCAGATTCCGCCGAGCACGACCTCGAGCTGGCGCGTGATGGCGTCGCGAATGGCGTCTGGAATCGGGAACGTCTCGTTGAACAGAGCGGACGGATCACCACCCGGCGCGCTGATGCCCGCAGAGCGCAAATAGTAACGCTTATAACCGACGGCGAGCTCCGGGATGGCGCGCTCGAGAAGGATCGCACCAGCGCGCACGTTCGCGTTCGCCGTATAGCGCGAGGCCGCACCACTGCGCTGCTCGGCGGGGGTCACGTTGTCACTGATCGCCGTCGCGGTGATCGCGTTGACGGTCTCGTGGGAAAAGACATACACCGCTTCGACGGCAGCATCGGGCGCCACCGGGAATCCGACGGCGACGGAATTCTGCAGCTTGGAGTAGCCGATCGTGCGTCCTTCGCCGTCGAGGGGCAGCGAGAGGATGAGCTCTCCGTTCGCTTGCCCGGTGTTGTTGAGAAAACGCTGAAGCTTTGGCCGATATGCGCGCTGCCAGAGGGAATCGACGGCGCGACGCGCCAACGCGTGGCTCGTCTGCTCCTCCGACCAGTAGGCCTGATAGAATCGCGCGTTCTCGTCGCCCAGACACTGAACGAAGAGTCGCAGCCAGTCTCGATCGGCGGGGCTGGGGAAGGTTCCGCTCAGGATCGAGAACAACTGCCGGGTAGTTTGATCGTTCGTCGACGCGGGGTCTCCGCCAGTCCGCACGAACAGGTCGACGACCCGCTGCATCTGCTGGAGCGAGTTGAAGTAGAACGGCAGGAACTGTCCGTTCACCAACGAGGGGTTGGCCACGAACCGCGCCGAGAGCTGCTCGGCGTTGGCGTCGAGCTGGGTGTAGACGTTGCGCTTCGTTCGGATCTCGCGCATGTGCTGCCGGTAGCCGCGACGAAAGAACGGGATGCGCGCGGTGTCTCCCGTGAGCAGGGCGTAGCCGTGCAGCCAGAGGTCGACATGCTCTCGCGTGCTCGTCGGCCAATCGGCGTCGGGGGCAATGACGGCAGGGCCCGCCGGCAGGGCGCTCCCCGACTGCGCGACGGGGGTCGCACAGGCGAGGACGCAGCCAAGAGCTGCCACAGCGGTCATCGCACGCCGCGCCCCGTTTGGTCTCGTTCTCATGACTTCGCGGAAAGTTGGCGGCCTAACGAGCACCAGCCCCGGCCGGGCTCAGGTTGGCGAAACCGGACGACCGCAGGTCGTGCAGAATTTCCATCCGAGGTCGAGCTCCGTGCCACAGGCGAGACAATTGACCACGGTGAGGTTCTGTCCGCAGTGGGGACAGAAGGTGATTCGCCGGCCGGTCGGCAGCGCGCCGTTACAGTATCGGCACTGTTCGCCGAATTCCGGCACCACCGTCTGCGTCCCGCGCGCGCTGGCGGCCCCGGGTGAAGCGGCCGCGCGCGGTCCGGTCGTTGCGCTGCTCGTGGTCGACGCCGGACGTCGAGGCGCGGGGGGCTGCGCGCTCATCGAGGCCGGAACGGTCGTGCTCGACGCCGCGTTCCGCGGAGCAGTCGAACCGGCCGCGGCTGGCGCGCGCTGGGACGCCGTTCGTTGTGCCGCCTCGTTCGCGGCCGACGAAGTGCCCGCGCCGACGAGGACCGGCTCGGTGACGGCGGGCGCACTCTCGAAGCGCCGGATCGCCGCGGGGGACAGCGCGACACGTGAAGTTGAGAACTCGCGAAACACTCGCGGATCCGGATTGGGCGACGACAGCTCGCGCGCGAGGCGCTCTCGCATCTCGTCGTTGACGACGAGATAATCTCGCGCGCCCGAGAGAAGCTGAAGAAGCACGAGCTCGTAGTCCTGGTTCGTCTCCAGGCCGAGCTCGCGGCGATGGTGTCGATACGGGAGAATGTTCTGATATAGCTCCGAGACCTCGAACGGTTGCGCGAGATACGTCGGATAGCGCGTTTGGATCGTGTTGAGAAGATGACGAAACGTGCGGTCAAGGGCGTCCATCGGTCGCGGTGCTCGGGTCTAACGGGCGGAAATCAGGGGCGGGACGCCTCTTCGGTGCTCTTGGCGCGCGCCTCTTCCGCCGCTCTGATCTTGCTGGCGCCGAATGCGTTCAGCACTCGGACGGCGACGTTGTCCCTGCCTTTCTTGCCGTCTCCAAAACCCTGCCAGTAGCCGACGGCGAGTCCAAGCAGCAGACCCACGATAAGGGGCTTCATGTCTACTCTCGCTCACGTTTGCCCTTATCACGACGTGAGTGAAGCTTTGGTCACGACCGGCAAGGCGCGGGCCGGCCGAAACGGGCTCCCCAAGGGAAAGGGATCCGGCTCCGTGGACATTCGTCCATTCGCGCGCTCCGCCGCGAGCCATTCGTCGAAGCCGGACGCGACGACACCGGATGACGTGGTCTGTTCGCGCGCCGCGCGCATGGCGAGAAAGTTCGCGTACTCGTTCTGCGGATGTCCGACATGGCCGCGGACCCACCGCCACTGAATGACGTGCCTCGATGCCTCCACGACCGCGGCCTGCCACAGCTCGAGATTCTCGATCGAGCCGCCCTTTCGCTTCCACCCCCGCGCACTCCACCCGTGCACCCATTCGGTCATCCCCTTCACGAGGTATTGCGAGTCGGTCGTGAACACCACGCGAAACCTCGTTCCCTTGCGAGAGATCGCGCGGAACCCTTCGATGACGCTCCGCAGCGCCATGCGGTTGTTGGTCGTTGCCGGCTCCGAAGCCCAGTAATCGAATCGCGATAGGCGCTCGGTGGCAGCGTTCCAGTATTCGATTACACCGGCGGCCCCTCCCGGGTTGCTTCCCTCGCGTCCGTTGCCGAGGCAAGACTCGTCCGCATAAATCGCGAGCAGCGGCAACTCGGTGTGACGCGCGTCACTCACGTGACCACCTCGAGCGCGTCGATCTCATCGAGAAAGAGCGTCAATGAATCGCCCGTCGGTCTGCGCGCATCGATGACCTCGCGGCCGGATTGGAGTCGCAGCTGGGTCGGTACCACGACGTACTCGATACCGGCGCGCCACACGACGATGCGCTGTCCGACGCGAATCGCGCGCTCGAGTGCGTCGTAATCCCGGTGTGAGAGAAAGGCCACGCTCACGCCCCACCGCTGCGAGTCCACTCCATTGCGAGCGCCGCGAGCACGAGCGTCGCGCGCTCGATCTCATCGACGCGAACAAACTCCTCGGCGGCGTGGGCGAGAGCGATGTCGCCGGGGCCGAAGCAGATGGCGGGAATGCCGGCTTCGTTGAGGATTGCCGCATCCGTCCAAGCGCTCATGCCAGTGACATTCACCTCTTCGTCGCAGACGCGAAGCGCGCCATCGAGCGCGCGAACGATCGGGGCGTCGAGCGAGACGTCGCTCGGCGGCTGCTCGAAGATCATCGACACGCTCGCGTCGATCTCGGGGCGCCTCGCGCGCACGCGTGCAAAAACCTCCTCGATCTCCGACATCACCGCGGCATTCGTTTCGCCGGGAATCGTTCGGCGCTCGATGGTGAAGTGACATCGGTCCGGATAGGTCGAGAGACCGATGCCGCCATCGATGGTGGACGCGTGCAGCGAGGGACGGCCGAGCAAGTTGTGCACGCGCGATGGCAGCAGCTCGAGGTCGAGCGCGTCGAGCGCCGCGAGGAGGAGGCCAGCATGTCGAATCGCGTCGACACCGACGTCCCACTTGCTGCCGTGTGCGGCGCGCCCCTGCACGACGACGTCGATCCACACGAAGCCCTTGTGCGCCGGCATGATCGTCAGATTCGTCGGCTCGGTGACGATTGCGGCATCGGCGCGCACACCGTCGGCGACGAGCGCGCGAGTTCCGACGCTCGAGTACTCCTCGTCCACCACGGCAGTCACGATGATTTCGCCATCCAGCGAGCCACCACTCGCGCTCGCGGCGCGTGCGGCCGCGGCGCACATCGCGGCCACGCCCGCTTTCATGTCGGACGAGCCGCGGCCGTAGAGACGTCCGTCGCGAATCGTGGCGTCCCAGGGTGCGTGGGTCATTCCTTCGATGCCGACGACGTCGATGTGACCGTTGAACATGAGCGAGCGCGCGCCCGGTGCCGCCCGACCCACACGAGCGACGACATTCGGCCTGCCAGGCGCCGCGTCTCGCACGTCGACGTGAAAGCCCCACGCGGCGAGCACGTCGGCGAGGACGCGCGCGACCCGTCCCTCGCCGGGAGCTCCGGCGACGAGCGTCGGGTTCCGCGAGTCCACGCGTACGAGCTCGCGCGTGAGGGCGACGGCATCGCCACTCGTTATGCTCATGACGCGGTCTCCGCATGCGCGTCGCTCGTGGTGCGCACACCTCGCTCCGCGATCGTGAATGGCAGCAACGGTCCGAGCGCCGACACGGCATCGGCGACGTGCGTCTCCAGACCGCGCCGCGCGATCACGAGGACGCATCCGCCTCCGGAGGCGCCGAGCGCTTTCGCTCCGAGCGCGCCCGCCGCGTGACCACGTTCGACGATCGCGTCGATGCGCTTGGTGGGGATCGCCGGATGGAGCGATCGTTGATGTGCCCAGTGCTCGCCGACGAGCGACGCCAGGGCATCCACATCCGCCTGCTCGAGGGCGCGGGCCATCTCCTCGGCCAACTCGCGCATGCGTCGCAGAGCGAACAACACCTTCGCGTCGCGACGCTCGTACGCGGTGGTGACGGCGGTGATCGTGTCACCGGAGATGCGCGACTCGCCGGTGTACACGACGATGCAACGTCGCTCCAGCTCGTTCACTGCCTCACGAGTGAGGGGAATCTGACGCACGTCGGTGCCGCGGTCGGAAAAGCGGAGCGCGAGCGCGCCGCCGAATGCCGATGCGTAATGATCCTGCCTTCCGCCGGCAACGCCCAGCTCCTCGACTTCCGTGGCGCGACTGCGTTCGGCAAGGGTGGCGGGATCGAGCGCCTCACCCGAAAAACGGCTGAGTGCATCGGCGAGCGCAACACCCGCGGCGGACGAGCCGCCCAGTCCGGCACCGACCGGGAAATCATTATATAGAGCGACGTCGGCGCCGCTCACACCGGCTCTCCGCACCGCCGCTTCGACGAGCGGCCGATCGCGCTGGCGGTCGGCGGAGAGTGAGACGCCGTCACTCTTTGCGGCGGGCGCGAGCAAGACCGTTGCATAACGCGCAATGGCGATGTTGCAAACGAATCCGCCTTCGCGGTCGGAGTACGGCGGCACGTCGGTCCAGCCGCCACCGAAGTCGATGCGTGTCGGCGCGCGAGTACCGGAATGGACGATCGCGCGCGGCACCGGTGCAACGCGCGTCAGATGGTACCAACCGTGACGAGTGGACTAGTTTGCACAGTGACCGCTAAACGTATCGACGGCGCCTGGGGCACACCAGTTGCGCCCGTGTGAGACTCCATGCTCGACTTCGTCCACTATCTGAACGACTGCAAGTTCATCCTCGTCTCGAATCGCGAGCCGTATGAACACATGCGCGGCCCGCACGGGATCGAGGTCAAGCAACCGCCGGGCGGGCTCGTGTCGGCGCTGGACCCGACGATGCGCCACACGCATGGCACCTGGGTCGCGTGGGGCTCCGGGTCCGCCGATCGCGACGTCGCCGACGAAGCGGGACGCGTCCAGGTTCCCCCCGAGGATCCGCAGTATACGCTGCACCGCGTTTGGTTGGACGACGCCGACATCGACGGCTACTACTACGGCTTCGCGAATCGCGGGCTCTGGCCGCTGTGTCACATGCTCATCCAGCACTTCGAGTTCCGCACGGAGTACTGGGAGCGATACCGCGCGGTGAATCTTCGCTTCGCGCACGCGGTCGCCGACGAAGCCGAGCGATGCACCGGGCGCGCGATGGCGTGGATCCAGGATTATCACTTCGCGCTCGCGTCGGAGTTTCTCCGCGCGATGCGGCCGTCCCTGTTCATCCATCAGTTTTGGCACATTCCATTTCCGCCGCCGGATATTCTGCGGTTGCTCCCGACGGGCACTCACGAAGCGTTGCTGCGCGGCGTCCTCGGCAACGATCTGATCGAATTTCAGATCGACCGATACGCCGAGAACTTCATGGACTGCGTCGAGCAGTTCATTCCCGAGGCCCGCGTCGACGCCGTTAGGCAGATGATCGCGTTTCGCGATCGCGTGATCCATGTCGGCGCCTTCGGGATCAGTATCGATGTCGAGCGCTATGAGGCGATGGCGCGAAGCGACGAGGCGACCCAGCGCGTCCAGACGCTCCGCGATCGTTATGCACGCGACGGGCGCCAACTCGGCGTCTGCGTGGATCGCATCGACTACACGAAGGGCATTCCCGAGCGGCTCCGTGCGCTCGACACGCTGTGGGACGAGTCTCCCGAGCTGCGCGGGCGCTTCACCTTCCTGTTCGTGGCGACGCCCTCGCGCTCGAACGTGCCGGCGTACAACACGCTCGAACGCGAGGTGGTCGAGAGCACGATCATGATCAACAAACGCTACGGCACGCGTGACTGGACGCCCATCGTCCTGATCAACGAGAATGTCGACGCGGATTTGCTCGCCGCCGTGTATCGCGCGGGCGATCTCTGCATCGTTTCGTCGCTGCAAGACGGCATGAACCTCGTCGCCAAGGAATTCATCGCCTGCCAGGTCGACGAGCGCGGCGTCCTGATGCTCAGCCGCTTCACCGGGTCGGCGGAGGAGATCGAGGGCGCGTATCTGATCAATCCATTCAACGTGGATGGTTTCGTGAGCGCGATCCGCATGTCGCTGGACATGTCGCCTGACGAGCGCCGCCGACGGATGCGACGCATGCGCCGCCAGCTGCACAATTCCACGATCTTCGATTGGCTCGACTCGATCCTCGCCCGCGCGACGGCGATCATGTCGCAACAGCACGCCTCGGTGTGAGCGCCGAATCGCGAGCTGGAGTGACGACGCGTGCGCCGAAGGGCGCGCTTCCCCCGAGCGCCGAGCTCACGGAGCGCGTCTCGCGCTCGCCATTTCTCGTCGCGCTCGACATCGACGGCACGATCGCGCCAATCACGCCGACGCCGGATGTCTCCACCGTTCCCGCGACGACCCGGCGCATCCTCGAGCGCCTGGCCCGCGCGCCCGACGTGCATCTCGCATTCGTCACCGGTCGCGCGGCGCGCGACGGCCGACGCCTCGTCGACGTGACGCACTCCTGGACGATCGGAAATCATGGCATCGAGATGATCGATCCGACGGGCGCCTTACGAGTGAGCCAACTCGCCGAAGCGTTCGCGCCGACGATCGCCGAAGCAGCGATGGCGCTCGCCGAGCCGCTCGCTGCGATTCGCGGCGTGTTCATCGAAGACAAGACGTGGACGCTGAGCGTTCACGTCAGGCTCGCCGCTCGCGCTGAAGTGCCGGCCGTGGAGCGAGCGCTGACGGAGGTGGCGCGACGGCTCGAGCTGCGCCTCCACCAAGGCAAGCAGATCTTCGAGCTCCGTCCTCCGATCGCAATCGACAAGGGGACCGCCCTGCTCGATCTGGCGGCGGCGCTCGGCGTCAGTGACCGGGGAGGATCCCTCGACGGATCGCTGCTCTACGCGGGCGACGACAAGACGGACGAGGATGCGTTCCGGGCGCTCCGCGCCCGGCAATGGAATACCGTCACCGTGCATATCGGAGAGGGCGCGCACACCGACGCCGAGTTCGTGTTGCCCGATCCGGCGGCGCTGGGTGACCTGCTCGAGTGGCTGGCGTCGATGCGGGAACGCCGGCCAGCGTCGACATAGCCGGCCTAACGATGCGTCAGCGTTTCTTTTTCGAGGAACTCTGTTTGGAGGTGGATTTCTTCGTGGCCGCCTCGCGCTTGGCCGTCGCTTTCTTCTCGGGCTTGGCGGCGGGAGGCGCGGGCTTCGCGCCGGAGCGGCCACTTCGTTTCGCGTGAGCGTCTTCGGCCTCGCGAATCAGTTTGTCCGCTTCGTCCTGGGTGATCTGCCCGCGCCGAACCATGTACTGCAGGAGGTCGCGCGCGCTTTCGACGGCGAAACCGGCAAGACCGGCGGCAGCGCCAATCACATCCTTCATTGCCGCGGCGATCTTGGTACCCGCCTCCTGACTGATCAACTGCGCGCGTTCAGCCATCTCCGCCATGGCGTCGCGGACGTCCGGCGTTTGCTGACCCATGCCGCGTGCAGCTGAGGTACCGGCACCCGACTCGCTCCGCTTCCCCTCACCCGCTGAGCTCACGGGCGCCGAGGCGGGTCCAGGCGATGCCGGAGGATGAGGGGTAGAAGAGGAATGGGGAAACGGCTTGTCCGCCATGGGTCCGTCGAATTCGTCGGATGGATACCGCCGACGCTCTTCCTGTGTCGGTAAGCGGTGCTATCTTCGCGCGCCAAAAGCCGTTTCGTCGTGGCGGAAGTATAGAGGGCTGAGACAGCTACGCAAGCACGCCGAAGCCCCGCCTTCATGTCAGCAGACTCGAAGCCGGCGTGTCATCTCCGTTACCTGTGATTCGCGTCACGATCAAGACATCATGACGGAAGACTATGCTCAAAGGCATTCGTGTACTGGATCTGACGCGCGTTCTCGCTGGACCTCTCTGTACGATGATGCTCGGGGACCTCGGGGCCGATGTCATCAAGATCGAGCGTCCGCGGACCGGCGACGAAACGAGGGGTTGGGGCCCGCCCTTCGATGAGGCGGGACTGAGCGCCTACTACCTCTCGGTCAATCGCAACAAGTTGAGCGCCGCTCTCGATCTCGAGGATCCGGCCGATCAGAAAATCATCACCGATCTCGTGCTCGAGGCCGACGTCGTGGTGGACAACTTCCGTCGCGGAACGCTCGAGCGGCGGGGGTTGGATCCGGACGAGCTGATGCGCCGCAATCCAAATCTGGTCTGGTGCACCATCACCGGATTCGGCAAGGACAGCGGGCGACCGGGATACGACTTCGTGACGCAGGCCGAGAGTGGCTGGATGGCGATCACCGGCGAGCCGGATGGCGATCCAATGAAGGTCGGCGTCGCCCTCGCCGACGTGATCGCGGGAAAGGACGCGGTCGTGGCGATTCTCGCCGCGCTAGTGGCGCGGGGGAGCGGTAGGCCGGGGCGGCGACTCTTCGTTTCACTGGTAGACAGCGCGCGCGCCGCGCTCGTGAATGTCGCGCAGAATGTCCTCGTCGGTGGCGGCGAAGCCCCGCGTTGGGGGAACGCACATCCAAATCTCGTCCCCTATCAATTGTTCCGCGCGCAGGACCGACCGTTCGTGATCGCGGTTGGGAGCGACGCGCAATGGGCAAGCTGCGTCGCCGCGCTGGAGCTCGAGAAGCTCGCGAACGATGACCGCCTGTCGACCAATGCCGGGCGGTTGGCGCACCGGGAACGGATTGTTAAAGAGTTCTCATCAAAGCTCGCCGGCGCGCCGGCCGCGGTGTGGCAGGAGCGATTGGCGCGGGTCGGCGTTCCGACGGGCCTGGTGAAGTCGGTTCGCGAAGTGATCGCCGATGTCGATGCCTCGGCGACGTTTGGCATGCCGCCAAGCATCGGCGGGCCCCCCCGATTTCCGCCGCCGCGCCTGGATGAACATGGGAGTGTGATACGTCGTCGCGGTTGGCGCGTCTTTGATCGGATGTTCGGACAAACCGACGGACGATAAAGGTCAGAGAGACGAATCGCTCAGTGATTGGTCGGATCGGGCAGCCGAGTCGCTCGCTCCGTTTGTTGTTACTTCGTTCACACTCCTTCGTCCCCCTCCATCGTGGCGACTGCCGTGAAACCAAGGACCGCCAGCGGGAGCGCGCCCGCGGCACTGTCCGAAGCGCGGGAATCGCGTTACTCTGTTGTCGTGAAGACGACGGAGCAGCCCGCACAACTCGCAGATCAGGATACTGATCAGCTGATCATTCAACGCGTGCTCGCTGGTCAACGCGACGCGTTCCAAACGCTGATCACCCGATACAGCGATCCCCTGTATCGACACGCGCTCTGCATGACGGGAAGCCCCGACGTCGCGGAAGACATCCTTCAGCTCAGCTTCATCAAGGCGTATCAACATCTCGCCGAGGTACGAGGGCGATTCGATGCCTGGGTGTTTCGCATCGTCGCCAATGGCTGCAAGGATTGGCTGAAGAACATCCGCCGCTCGCACCTCAGCTACGACGAAGACGACCAGCCGTCGGCGTATGCGACGCCTGACGAGGAACTGGATCGCAGCGAGCTGCGCACGGATTTGGACAGGGCCCTGGCGACGTTGCCGTCGTCACTTCGCGAAGCGTTCATCATGAAGCACGTCGAGGGACGCTCGTACGAAGAAATGGCCGACCTGCTGGGAACCACTGTCGGTGCGCTCAAGATGCGCGTCCACCGCGCTCGTGAGGCACTGCAAGCTTTACTCGAGGAGAAGTACGCCTAACATGTTCGACGATATCAACTCCGAGAACGGCCATCGAATCGATGGACCGAAGCCTGAGCGCCGTTCGGAGCGCCGTTCCGAAATCGAACGACCGCTCACTGATCGTGAAGTGCCCCTTCCGCAGACAGACACCGGTCGCCTGCTCGCGCCGGCGATCCACGCGTGGCTCGACGGCGAATTGCCCGAGGCCGCGTTGCGTCAGGGTGAGATGCAAAAGGACGTCGAGTTCTGGAAGCGCATGGCGCGGGTGACCGATGCGCGCCGACACCTCACGACGCCGGCGCACGTTCAGCAACGAATCATGGATGCGCTGCCGAACAATGTCCCGCAGTTGATCACACCGTGGTGGCGTCGCGAGTTCGTCGTCACCCCCGCGACGGCACTCGGCGTTGCCGGTGCGCTGGTCGCACTCACGGCCGCGCTTACCGCCCTCTTCGTGGTGCTCGCGCACCGATAGCGGCACAGGCGTTTCCGGTCGACTGGGCCGGTCCTCGACGAGGGCCGGCCCTTTCCACGTCCGATCGCGCAACCGATACTGGAGAGGGCGCGCCATCTTTCCGGCGCGCTTCTCACGAGACGCGCTTTGCGGAACGAGGTATGCAAGAGCGGACTCAGCGAAGGCCTCGAGGACCAGTCTGGCCGATCTCGGACGAGGGAGATCGACAGCGGGGATCCTGCGGGAGCGTGGAATGACGGAAGGCAAGCGGTTCGCGCAATTGTTGAAGGAATTCGAACGCGTCGGCGTCGATCCGAATACGATCAGTGCCGGGCTCGCCCTGCGCGAGGAGGATGCGTTGCGCGCGCTTCATGCACTTCCGGACAACGCCGGGCCGGCGGCATTCCTCACGCAGCTGCGGCTGGTGATGACGCAGATATCCCATGCACCGCCTCGCGAATAGAGAGAAGCGCTCCGACTGGCAATCGCCCGGTCACGCCACGTAATTTCGCGTGATCGGGAGGAGGTTGTCGATGAGCTCCAAAATCCGGTCGGTGCGATGGCTGCTCGCGGCGATACCCGCGATGGTCATCGCCGGGTCACTCGGCAATGATCCGGCGGACCGCGCATCGCCGCGTACCGCGTATGCGTCCTCGCTCGCTCCGGCTCGGTCGGCGGGAGTCGATTCGACCTTCGCGAAGCTCGTGCAGCGACTGTCGGAGCCGGGCGGCTACTTCGACTCCGACAATCTCATCTCCAACGAGACGTCGTACCTGCACGTGCTCGATGGTATGCGCCGACTCAAGGTGCAGGGCGGCGCGTACATCGGCGTCGGACCGGATCAGAACTTCTCGTACATCGCCGCGGTGAGGCCGGACGTCGCGTTCATGCTCGATATCCGGCGAGACAATCTGCTCGAGCATTTGCTGTTCAAGGCGTTGTTCGCGATGTCGCGAAATCGCGTCGAGTACATGTGCCTCATGTTCGGCAAGCCGCTCCCGCGCGATGTCGATCGCTGGGGGTCGAAGTCGATTCAGGAATTGATCGACTACATCGATGCCACGCACACGGACGGTGACGTCGTCGACTCGGTGCAGTCCGCGATCAGCCAGCGCGTGCGGCGCTTCGGGATTCCGCTGTCGACGCTCGATCTCGAAACGATCGCCCGGATCCGCGATGCCTTCGTGCGCGACTCCCTCGATCTTCGTTACTCGAGCATCGGTCGCGCGCCGCGGCCGTATCATCCCACGTATCGGACGCTCCTCCTCGAGAAGGACCGCTCCGGGCATCAGGCGAACTACCTCGCTTCCGAAGAGGGCTTCCAGTTCGTGAAGGGTCTCGAGGCGCGCGATCTGATCATCCCCGTCGTCGGGAACGCGGCGGGGGAGCACGCGCTGTCGGCGATCGGACAGTACATCGCCGAACACGGGGAGAAGGTCTCGGTGCTCTACATCTCCAATGTTGAGCAATATCTGATCAGAGACGGCGGGTTTCCGCAGTTCGCGGAGAATGTGACGCTTCTGCCGCGCGATCGGCGGAGCGTGATGATTCGGAGCTTCTTCGGCTATGGTTATGGTTTCGGCACCGCCGGCGCGCATCCCCTCAACGTCCCCGGGCACTACTCGACGCAGATTCTGCAGACACTCGACGCGTTCGTCGCGACGTACGACAGTGGGGCGGTGCGTTCGTACTACGATCTGATCTCGAAGAACTACGTCGCGCCGTGACGCGACGCTACGTCGCCCTGGGCGATTCGTACACGATCGGCGAGGGAGTCAGCGCGAGCGAGCGCTGGCCGGCGCAGCTGGCCGCCGCGCTGCGCCGCCGCGGCGTGCCGATCGCGGAGCCGGTGATCGTCGCCAGCACGGGATGGACGACGTCGGATCTGCTCACCGCGCTCGACAGCATCTCGTCGCCGCTCCCGAGGTCGTTCGATCTCGTCTCGCTCCTGATCGGCGTGAACGATCAGTATCGGGGCCTCGGCGTCCACGTCTTTCGCGACGGCTTCGAGAAGCTCTTGTCACGGGCGCTGGAGTACGCCGGCGGCGAGGCGCGACACGTCATCGTGGTTTCCATCCCCGATTGGGGAGTCACGCCCTTCGCGGCCGCGGATCCGCGTGGCTCGATCGCGATCGGCGGCGAGATCAATCAGTTCAACGCGATCGTGCGTGACGCGGCTCGTCAGGCAGAAACGGCGTTCGTCGACGTGACGCCGCTCTCTCGTCAGGCGGCAACCGACCGAGCGCTCCTCGCGCCCGACGGCCTGCATCCGTCGGGCGCCATGTACGCGAGTTGGGTCGAGCTGTTGGAGCCGGTGGCGGTGCGCGCGCTCAACTAGCGCTCGAGCGCGCCCGCTACAACGGCTGCTTGTACGGCGGTGGGGTGACACCGTTCAAGCGCAGGTATGGGATTGTCTGGCCCAGCGTCCACACCGCGTGCTCGTAGCTGAGCGCGAGCCAGCGCGACGCCGATTGCGGAGGGAGGTTGTAGACCGAGGACTGCTTGAGCAACTGCGTCGGCGTCGACCCCTTCAACGCGTCGAGCAGAAAGCCGTAGGCGCGGTCGGTGTAGTCGCGGAGCGCGGCCTTCTGATGAAGTTGCGTCGTATCGAGCGTGAACGGCGCCTCCTCGAGTCCACGCAGAGCGATGGCCGCGACCTCGAGGTTCGTGCTGACGGCGTGTACGATCTGTTGCGCGAAGTCGCGGACGCCCGGAGTGGGATGAAAGGCCATCGCCGAGTCGGGCATCGCGTCGATGTACGCGAGAAAATTCGCGCGCTGCCGTTCCCAATCTTCGACGAGCTGCTGCTTGGTTTGCGCACGAGCGGTGGTCGTGAGGGCCGCGAGCGCGAACGCGGCGGCGAGCAGAGGGCGCATGATAACGTGAGGAAAAGTGTGTGCGCGACGCGAACGTTCGTGGAAATCCTCACCCTCGACAACCGGGTGCGATAGCGTGCGGGGACGAATCTACCGTGCGGCGCTGTAGCCTTGCCCGCGCAGCACGCGACCTGGTTTGGCTCCAGTGTGCACGCCATCGTGCCAAACGAGCACGCCGTTGACCCAAACGTAACGGACGCCGGTCGACAACTGCTTCGGCTGCTCGAAGGTCGCGCGCTCGCCGACGGTATTGGGGTCGAATACGACGACGTCGGCGTACATCCCGGGCTTCAGCACGCCCCGATCGGGAATGGCGAGGCGTGTCGCGACGGCCGAGCTCATTTTGCGAATCGCTTCCTCGAGCGTGAGTACATGCTCATCACGGACGTAGCGTCCGAGGATGCGCGGATAAGTGCCGTACGATCGCGGATGCAACAGGCCGCGGACGCTGTCGGGCGCCGGCCCGGCCGCGTCGGTGCCGATCTTGATCCACGGCTGCTGGAGTTGAAGCTTGACGTTCTCCTCGCTCATCAGGAAGTAGATCGTCTCGACGCGCCGCCGTTCGCTCAGGATCAGGTTCATTGCCGCGGTGAGATAGTCGGTGTTCATCATCTGCGCGATTTCCGAGAGGCGCTTGCCGACATACCCCGCGTTCTCCGGGCGCCGGAGGTCCGTGATCAACACGTTAGGCGGCGTCGCGAGGCCGCAGAGATCTTCCCAATCGCTCGTCGGGTGCTCCACCTCGGCCCGCAACTTCACGCGCATCGCCGGGTCCGCGAGGTTCTCGAACAACTTTCCATCGGCAGACGCCGACGGCGGGAGACAGGAGGTGAGCCCCGTGCCCCCGGCGGTGTATGGGTACATATCCGCTTGAATGTCGAGACCGGCGGCGCGGGCCGAGTCTATCTTCGCAATCGTGGCGCGCGCCTTCGGCCAGTTGCGCACGCCTGCCGCCTTGAGGTGGTAGATCTCGACCGCGACACCACCTTCGCGCCCGATCCGCGCCGCTTCGTCGATCGCCTCGAGCAGCTTGTCGGCTTCGGAGCGCATGTGCGTGATGTACACGCCTCCATATGGCGACATCGCCTTCGCCTCTTCCACCAGCTCTTCCGTCGACGCAAAGGTGTTGGGCGGATAGATCAGAGCGCTCGCCATGCCGAATGCGCCGTCCTGCATCGCCCGTCGCACCGCGGCGCGCATCGAATCGAGTACCGTGCCGCGCGCCTCGCCCATCGAGAGGCCCATCCCGTAGACGCGAATGGTGCCGGCGCCGACGAAGGAGCCCACGTTAGGCGAGATCCCATGCGCGCCCATCGCGCGGAGCCAGTTGTCGAAGCCGTGTGGCTCCGCAAAAAGTCGCGCGAGCGCCGTGTCGGGAGTGCCTCCACTCTGCGCGATTTCCGACAATCGGGCTGGATTGAGCGGCGCCGGCGTCGCGCCCT
This sequence comes from Gemmatimonadaceae bacterium, assembly GCA_036557635.1. Classification (GTDB taxonomy): domain Bacteria; phylum Gemmatimonadota; class Gemmatimonadetes; order Gemmatimonadales; family Gemmatimonadaceae; genus AG2. The sequence continues at coordinate 61,877 of DATBHD010000238.1, read as the reverse complement.
CGCCGAGAATCTCCGTCGTCACGCCCTGTGAGATCTTGCCGATGTCGCGGCCGTCACCCACGAGAAAGAGCCCGCCGGACTGTCCCTGGATGTCGATGAACCCGGGTGCGACGACGAGTCCCGTCGCGTCGATGCGCTCCTTGGCGGCGGCGCCTCGCAGCACGCCGTGTTGCGTGACACGCACGATGCGGTCGCCGCGTACGGCGACATCGCCGAGGAACCAGGCCGCGCCCGTCCCGTCGACGACGTGGCCGTTTTCGATGATCAGGTCGTAAGCGCCACCGTTCTCGACGGCGGGCGCAGTGTTGACAGGGCCGCGGCAAGCGGCGGCGAAAGCGAGAGCGAGCGGGGCGACGAGTCGGCGCATGTCGGATGAGGAGGAGCGGCGGCGCAACGGTGAGGCGGGCGGAGGAGAATGCAGCGAGGAGAGCGCTCTTCGCCAGAGCAAACGACGCCGATTCACCGTATTCTTCCAGAGTCGCGGCGCTGCTTGCCGTCGGCCGCGGGACTATCGCGGAGGGAACGAACATGAAAGTGGGCACGTTGGTCGGACTCATTCTCGTCGTACTCGGCATCGTCGGAATAGCGTACGGTGGCATCACGTACAGTCGTCGGCGCGAAGTCGCCCATGCGGGGCCAGTGCAGGTCACGACGCGCGAGGAGCACACCATTCCGATCTCACCGATTGTCGGTGGTATCGCGATTCTGGCCGGTGCCGCGCTGATCATCGCCGTGCGACGCGCGTCCTAGTCGCGCCTTCCTGTAAGGAATTGGTCGGGCGGGTAGTACGGGACGTGCCGCGTGCCTAACATGTGCGGCAATCGATCGTTCCCTCAACCTTCCCGTCAATGACGACACGGCGCGATTTCCTGAAGGCCGGCACGATCCTGGGCGGCGTGCTGCTCGGCCGCGGCGCTCCGGCGCTGGCGCAGGCCGCCGCGCGACTCGGTGCGACCCGCTCCGCGCTCGATCTGCTCGTGCTCGGCGGCACCGGCTTCATCGGCCCACATCTGGTGCGACACGCCGTCGCGCGCGGTCATCGCGTCACGATCTTCACGCGCGGCCGACACGACGCGGATCTGCCTAACGACGTCGCTCGGCTCGTCGGCGATCGGAACGGCCATCTCGAGGCACTCGTCGGCAAGCGGTGGGACGCCGTCGTCGACGACTCGGCGACCAATCCCGATTGGGTGCGACAATCGGCGCAGCTCCTGAAGGACGCCGCCGGTCGCTACCTCTTCACCTCGTCGACCGGTGTCTACTACCCGTACCTCGAGCGCGGTCTCGACGAATCGGTCGCACCGCATCTCGACGTTGCCGATCCCAACGACGGCTCGGAGACATACGGGGTCGCGAAGGCACGATGTGAGCGCGAGGTACAGCAGGCCTTCGGCGACCGTGCACTCGTCGTTCGACCGACCTACATCGTAGGTCCGGGCGACACCTCGGACCGATTTCCGTATTGGCCGGTTCGATTGGCGCGCGGTGGTGAGGTGCTCGCACCGGGCCGGCACGACGATCCGGTCCAAATCATCGACGTCCGCGACCTCGCGGAATTCATGATGCGTCTGCTCGAGGAGCAACGCTCCGGGGTCTACAACGCGGCGGGCCCCGAGGCCACCCTAACGATGCCCTCTTTTCTGGAGCAGGCGAAGGCCGCGCTCGGCGCCGATGTGAAGTTCACCTGGGTTGACGACTACGCATTTCTCGCGCGCCACAAGATCGACGAGGCGATTCCGTGGGCGCGCTTGGAAGGCAAGGACGATGGGATGATGTCCATCAGCAATCGCAAGGCGATCGCGGCCGGTCTCGGCTTTCGGCCACTGGCGACGACCGTGCGCGACACACTCGCCTGGTGGCCGACAGTTCCCGAGGCGCGACGCGCGAAGCCGCGATTCGCGATCACACCGGAGAAGGAAGCCGAGGCTCTCGCCGCCTGGCACGCACGCGCGCAGTGAGGTTGGTCGGGATCGGTCGACCGTCCCCCTCGCCGCGCGCCGCGTGCGCTCCGATATTAAAGCCGCTCTTCTAGACTTTTCACCAGGCCCCAACACCTCCTGGAGGGTTGTCATGCGCCGCATTTCCGCAGCGCTAGCATTGCTCGCGAGCTCAGCACTCCTCGGTCTCGCAACTTCGCCCGCCAACGCTCAAGCGAAGCGCGCGCTGCGAAGCGGCGACCTCTACCATCTCAAGGATGTTCGCGATCCGGAGATTTCACCGGACGGCCAGTGGGTCGCCTACACGGTGACCACAGTCGATTCGGCGAAGGACAAGTCGGACAACGATATCTGGATGACCAGCTGGGATGGCTCGACGACGATTCGCGTGACGTCGAGTCCCGAAAGCGAGAGCTCGCCGCGCTGGAGTCCGGACGGTCAATTTCTCGCGTTCCTATCCGGACGCCAGGAAGGGAAAGGCGCGCAGATCTGGCTGCTCGATCGCCGCGGTGGCGAGGCGCAGCGCGTCACTCAACTGAGAGGCGGCGTTTCCCAATTCTCGTGGTCGCCGGACTCCAAGCGGATGGTCCTCGTCGTCGACGAGGAGACAGACTCCGTCGCGCGCAAAGACACGGCCGAACACAAGCCGCCCAAGCCAATCGTCATCGATCGCTACAACTTCAAACGCGACGTCGAGGGTTATCTCGGCACGAAGCGGAGCCACCTGTCGCTCTACGATGTCGCGACGAAGAAGACAGAAACGCTGACGGCGAGCCTCGACGACGACGGCTCGCCGAGCTGGTCGCCCGACGGTCGCATGATTGCGTTCGTGCGCGGCCCTGTCGCCGAGCCCGATCGATTGCGTGATGACGACGTCTACGTCATCGAGGCCCGGACGGGAGCGGCACCCAGGCGCCTCACGGATTTCGTCGGGCCGGACGGCGGTCGCCCCGCGTGGAGTCCCGATGGGAAGTGGATTGCGTTCTTCCGCGGCGACGAGCCGAAATACCAGGCGTACGACCTGAGCAAGCTCGCGATCGTGGCGAGTGACGGCAGCACGGCGGCGCGCGTGCTCACCGAGTCGCTCGATCGCCCGCTTTCGAACGCGCATTTCAGCCCGGATGGCAAGTCGGTGTACGTGCTGCTCTCCGACGATCGCGAGCAACAGCTCGCGCGCGTGAACGTCGCCAACGGCGCCGTTGAGCGTTTGCTCACCGGCAAGCGGGTCGTGAACTCGTACTCGACCGAGGCGGGCAAGTTCGCGGTCATGGTTTCGACGCCGGACCGCTCGGGCGAAGTGTACGCGTGGGAGAACGGCGCGCTGCGGCAGCTGTCGCACCAGAACGATTCCCTGTTCGCCCAGCTGCAGCTCGGTACGACGGAGGGTTTTTCGTCGAAGAGCAAGGACGGCACGGAGGTCCACGGTGTCCTCGTTAGGCCCGCCAACGCCGCGCCCGGCAAGCTGCCGATGATTCTCTACATCCACGGCGGCCCGAACGGACAGGATGGCTACAGCTTCAGCTTCGACCGCGAATACTTCGCCGCCAACGGCTACGCCGTCCTGTCGGTCAACTATCGCGGCTCGAGCGGACGTGGCTCGGCATACCAGAAGGCGATCTACGCCGACTGGGGCGACAAGGAAGTGATGGATCTCCTGGGCGCGGTGGACGAAGCGGTTCGTTCGGGCGTCGCCGACGGCGATCGACTCGGCATCGGCGGCTGGAGCTACGGCGGCATTCTCACCGACTACAGCATCGCGTCGACGACGCGCTTCAAGGCCGCCGTCGCCGGCGCGGGAAGCGCGCTCCAGCTCTCGATGTACGGTACGGATCAGTACATCACGCAGTACAACCAGGAGATCGGGCCGCCCTGGAAGAGTCAGGATTTGTGGATCAAGATCTCGTACCCATTCTTCCACGCCGACCGTATCAAGACGCCAACGCTCTTCATGGGCGGCTCGGCGGATTTCAACGTGCCGATCATCGGCGGCGAGCAGATGTACCAGGCTTTGCGCTCGCTCGGCGTCCCGACGGAGCTCGTGATCTATCCCGGGCAGTTCCACGGCCTCACGCTGCCGATCTACCGCAAGGACCGTCTGGAGCGCTACCTCGCCTGGTACGACCGATACCTCAAACCGCAGACGACGGTGCAAGCGGGCGGGGCGAAGGCGAAGAAGTAAATACTCATCAGACCGGTCGGCGCAGCAGCGTGAGCGCGACGCCGTCGCGGTAAAAGTCGGGAACGCGCGCTTCTTCCTCGAAGCCTACCGAGGTGAGAAGCGCGCGTATCTGTCCCATGACGGGATCGTCCGGCATTTCCGCGACGACGAGGCGCGCACCCTCCTGGCGCGCCTCGTCGAGCACTGCCCGCACGATCCGCTCTCCGACGTCCGAGGCACTGACGCTCGGCGCAAGCACGGCCGCGTGCAGCCTCTTCACGCCGGCGGCGCCGGCAACGGCACCGAAAAGCGCGAGCGCCGCCACGGTTCCGTCGCGGGCAATCACCAGGGCACGATGCTCGTCGTCGCGTCCCGCTCCGCGCTCGGCAAGTTGCAGCACCTCCAATGCCCGATCGATGTAGGGCGTGACGCCGAGCGCGCCCATGAGGAGCACGCGAGCAGCGACATGATCGTCAGGGGAGAGCGGGCGTGGCGCGAGAGCGAAATACCCGGTCATGCTCCGTCGAGGACGGGACGCCTAGATATGCAGGGCGCGACCGAGCGTCGCCAGCGCCGCCTCCTTCGTCGACTCGGAGATGGTGGGGTGAGCGTGCACGGTCATGCCGATATCGTCGGCCGACGCCCGGTACTCGAAACCCAGCACGACCTCGGCAACCGTTTCCGATACGTTTGGACCAACGAGGTGCGCACCGAGCAGCTCGTCGGTGCGAGCGTCGGCGATGAGCTTCACGAAACCCGCGCTCTCGCCCATCGTGCGCGCGCGGCCGCTGGCGCTGAATGGGAAGCGACCCACCTTGTACTCTCGACCGCTCTCCTTGACTTCGCGCTCGGTGAGTCCGACGGCGGCGATCTCGGGCCACGTGTAAACGACGTTGGGGATCGACCGGTAGTGCATGCGCGAGCTCTGCCCCGCGATCACTTCCGCGGCAACGACGCCCTCGTCCTCTGCTTTGTGGGCGAGCATCGGACCGGGAACGCAGTCTCCGATCGCGTACACGTTAGGCACGCTCGTGCGCATGTGATCGTCGACGAGCACTTCGCCGCGGCGACCGACGCTGAGGCCGAGCGCGGCGGCATCGATGCCGCCGAGTGAAGGCTTGCGGCCAATCGCGACGAGCGCGTAGTCGGCCTCGAGCGTCTCTTTGGCGCCATCCTTCTCGATGTCGATCAGAACGCGTTCACCGTCGCGCCGGCCACCGACGACGCGCGTTCCGGTGCGGAGCTCGAGGCCCTGGCGTCGAAAGACGCGGTCGCACTCTTTCACGACGTCGTCGTCCATGCAGGGGAGGATCGCCGGCATGAGCTCGACGACGGTGACCTTGGCTCCGAGCCGCCGCCAAACGGAGCCGAGCTCGAGGCCGATGACGCCGCCTCCGATGACGATGAGGTGCCGAGGGACGCGGGGGATGGTGAGGGCGCCGATATTCGACAGGACGCGCTCTTCGTCGAACTGGAGGAACGGGAGCTCGATTGGTACGGAGCCCGTGGCAATGATGACGTTCTTCGGGGCGTAGGAAACGATACTGTTGTCGGGGGGGGGCCCCCCGGCCGTGCCCGGCGAAACAACAACGGCAACCTCCAGCCCTTTCTCCGTCTTTCGCAGCGTGCCCTTCCCCTTCGCCCACGTCACCTTGTTCTTCTTGAACAAGAACTCGATGCCGCGCGTGTTCTGACCGACGACCTCGTCCTTGCGCTTCAGCATCGTCGGGAGATCGAGCGACAAACCACTCCCTTCGATCTTTATTCCGTGTTCGGCCGCGTGCTGCCGCGCGAACTCGTAGTGCTCCGACGATGTCAGCAGTGCCTTCGACGGAATGCAGCCGACGTTCACGCACGTTCCGCCAAGCGTCCTGTCCATCTCGACACAGACCGTCGTCAGGCCAAGCTGCGCGGCACGAATCGCCGCCACGTACCCGCCGGGTCCGCCGCCGATGATGACGACGTCAGCAGGAGTCATATCGATTGCCATGATTCAAATCAATCCGGTACGTGGGCAGTCGAGCCTCATGCTCCGCCCCACGTGAAAGGTAAAGACACGCGGAAGGCTGGCCTGCCCGCGCCGCGAGCCCGCGCCGCCGTTAGGCATCCGACATGAAGAAAGCCGGCAAGCCACGCTCGCCGGCCATCCGCATACGCGCCCAACGAAGTGAAGCTCTAGTCCACCAGCATCGCCGCCGGATCTTCCATCAACTCTTTGACGCGGATCAGATAAAGAACGGCCTGTTGGCCATCGATCACGCGATGATCGTACGAGAGCGCGACGTACATCATCGGCCGAATCTCGACTCGGCCCGCGACCGCCACCGGACGGTCCTGAATCTTGTGCAGTCCCAGAATGCCTACCTGCGGATAGTTCAGGATCGGCGTGGAGATGAGCGAACCGAAGACGCCGCCGTTCGTGATCGTGAATGTGCCGCCGGTGAGATCGTCCATCGTGAGCTTGCCCTCGCGGGCCTTCTTCGCGACGTCCGAGATATCACGCGCGATCTCCAACAGCCCCTTTCCGTCCGCGTCCTTGATCGCCGGAACCACGAGACCCGCGTCAGAGGCGACGGCGATCCCCATGTTCACATAATGCTTGTACACGATCGAGTCGCCGTCGATCTGCGCGTTCACGACAGGGTACGCTTTGAGCGCCATGCATGCCGCCTTCACGAAGAACGGCATCAGCGACAACTTGATGCCCTGCTCCTTCTCGACGCGTTCCTTGATTCGAGCGCGCAGCGCCTCGACCGCGCTCATGTCGATCTCGTTGAACGTCGTTAGGTGCGCCGTTGCCTGCTGCGATTCGAGCAGATGCTCGGCGATTCGCCGCCGGCGCGTCGACATCTTCTCCCGCGTCTCCCGCGCGAGCGAAGGTGCAGCTGGTCGAGCCGCTGTCGGCGCTGGGGTCGGGGTGGGGGTGGGGGTGGGGGTGGTGGCGGGAGCCGGACGCGGTGTCGTCGGCGTAACCGCGGGTGGTGCCGGCGGCGGCGACATTGCTTCTCGAGCCTTGACCGGCGGTGCGCCATCGCGCGTCTGGTCGAGGACGTCTGCCTTACTCACAACACCGCCGCGGCCGGTGCCCGTGATTCCCGCGAGATCGATGTTCTGCTGCGTGGCGAGCCGCTCGGCGGCGGGCGATGCGCGAGGCGCTCCTTTCGCGGGTTCCGCCGCCTTCGGCGCACTCGGTGCCTGAGCTTCTTTCGGGGGCGCCGCTGGCGCCGGAGGCGCTTGAGTCGCCGTCGCTGCGGGGTGCGGACTCGGTGCAACCGCCGCGGTCGTCGCCGCCTCACGTTTTGGCGCGGCGGCAGCCGCGCTTTCATCGATCTCGCCGAGCAGGTCGTCCACCTTCACCACGTCGCCCTCGGCATGGAGACGCCTGGTGAGAACGCCACGGCTCATCGCCGGAACTTCAACGGTGATCTTATCGGTTTCCAGCTCGACTAACGTATCGCCGGGCGAGACCTGGTCGCCTTCCTTCTTCATCCAGCGTGAGACGGTCGCTTCGACGATCGATTCACCGAGCGGAGGCACCTTGATTGATGTCATCGCCTGAGGAGCGCTGCGCCGACGATCGAGCCGCGCGCCGGCGAGAGGTTAATATGGTTGTCGATTGCCCATGAATATAACGGTACTGATTTCGTGAAAGGCCTTACGATCGCCGCTCACGGCGGCCTGGACCAGCTCACGCTGCGCGACGATCTGCCGACGCCGCAGCTGAAACAACCGACCGATGTTCGCGTGCGCATGCGCGCGGCGGCGCTGAATCATCTCGATCTGTTCGTGGTTCGCGGACTTCCGGGCGTCGCGATCACACCGCCCTGGGTGCTCGGCGCGGATGGAACGGGTGTCGTCGACGCCGTGGGTGAGGAGGTGCGCGACATTCGCGTCGGCGACTCGGTCGTGATCAATCCAGGCATCAGCGACCGGACCTGCGAATACTGTCTCGACGGCGAACAGTCGTTGTGCGTTCGCTTCGCTATTCTTGGCGAGCACCTACCTGGCAGCATGGCGGAACAGATCGTCGTTCCCGCGGCGAACGTGAGGGTGATACCGGCATCGATTTCCGCTGACGTCGCCGCGGCGTTTACGCTCGCCACGCTCACCGCTTGGCGCATGGTCGTGACGCGCGCGCAGGTCCGTGCTGGTGACGAAGTTCTCATCTGGGGAATTGGCGGCGGTGTCGCGATCGCGGCGTTGCAGATCTGCAAGCTTCTCGGCGCTCGCGTGTGGGTGACATCGAGCAGCGATGCGAAGCTCGAGCGAGCGCGCGAGCTCGGCGCGGACGAGGTCGTCAATCACGCGACGACGGACGTGGCAAGGCTCATTCGCGACCGGACGAAGAAGCGTGGCGTCGACGTCGTCGTCGACGATGTCGGCGCGGCAACCTGGAAGCAGTCGCTGCTGGCGCTTGGCCGTCGTGGACGCCTCGTGACGTGCGGTGCGACGAGCGGCCCAATGGTCGAGACGGATGCGCGCCGCCTCTTCTGGAATCAGTGGTCGATTCTCGGCTCCACGATGGGCAACGACTCCGAGTTCGATGCCATCACCGAGCAGTTCCGTGCGGGAAAGCTCTACCCTCCGGTCGACAGCGTCTTTCCTCTCGAAGAGGCACGGGCAGCGTACGAACGGCTCGAGAAGGCGGAGCAGTTCGGGAAGGTGGTGTTGGAGATAGGGGCTCGGGAGTAGAGGAACAGGGGATGGAACGGGCGCGGTATACGGCAGCGGAAGAATCAGCGATTCGTCAGGCGGCGGGCGCGGGCGAAACGCCCCACTGTCCACGGGACGGGGCGGCAATGACGACGCGCTCCATCGGCGGTGGGTCGTTCGGGCTCGGCTACGCTCGGCGTCGTGAATGGCTGATCTGTCCAGAGTGCCGCCGGAGTGTAATCTTCGACAAGAAGCGGGGCACTCGGACCTGAGTCCCGCGCCGCTCACGGCTCTCTTTCAAAACGGCTTCCTCGGTGCAGTTCCCACAGGCTACGGATAGCGCCAACTTCGGCGATCGGCTGCAAACCAGCTTTTCGCAGGTATTCGGACAACTCGCGCTGCCCTTGTTAGGCGCGCTCGTCATTCTTTTCGCCGGCTACCTGCTGGCGAAGGTGTTGGAGAAGCTCACCGAGCGGCTGCTGCGCCGCATTCGCTTGAACTATCTCCTCCAGCGCGGCGGAGTGACGCAAGCCGTGGAGCGGTCCGGGACGCACGTCAATCCGACGCGCGTGATCTCGAATCTCGTGTTCTGGCTGGTGATGTTCACGGTGATTCTGCTCGCCGCGAACGCGTTAGGCTTGCAGTCACTGGCGAACGTCGTGTCGACGCTCGTGAGTTACATCCCGAGCGTGATCGCCGCCATCGTGATCGTGCTCGTCGGCATCGTGCTCGGCGGCTTTGTGGGCGGGCTGATTCAAGCGTCCGCGGGGGGCTTGCACGGCGGACGGGCGCTCGCGAGAACGGGCCGCGGGGGGGTGATTCTGCTGGCCGTGTTCATGGCGCTGCAGGAGCTGGGCATCGCGACCGACATCGTGACGACCGCGTTCGCGATTTTGTTCGGCGCGATCGCGTTGGCGATGGCGCTCGCGTTCGGCCTCGGCAATCGCGAGCTCGCCGCCGAAGTCACGCGCGAGTGGTACGAGCGCTGGCGGCGTGAGCGCGAGGAGTTGCTCGAGCGCGAGCGCGCGGCGGAGGCAGCGAGCGAGGCTGAAATCGAGGAAGAGGAGCGCGAAATCGCGCGCACAGCCGAGCGCGAATTGCAGCAAAGCGAGGCGGCCGCGGCCGCGCGACGGTCCGGCATTCAGCCCGAGTCGAAGTCTGGCTCGTAGTCGCTTCACGCGGCGAGAGCACCGATCACGTCGCGACTCGTAAAAGACTGCCAATAATTGACTTAGACAGCACGGCGCGAATTGATTTGCGCCTGTACCCGGGCTAAATTTCAGCCTTCCTTCCGCGGGCCCGTTGTGGCTCGTCTTCCGTTATTTCCGGCTGGTTCGCAGGGACTTCATGACCGCACCAAACAACCGAGAACGCATCCTCCCGCGTCTCATCGACGAGGAGATCAAAGAGTCGTTCATCAACTATTCGATGAGCGTCATTGTATCGCGCGCGTTGCCCGATGTGCGCGATGGATTGAAGCCAGTGCATCGTCGAATTCTCTACGCGATGAACGATCTCGGGCTGGTGCCGAATCGTCCCTTCAAGAAGTCGGCGACGGTCGTTGGCGACGTACTCGGGCGATTCCATCCGCACGGCGACAGCGCGGTGTACGACGCGCTCGTGCGCATGGTGCAGGACTTCTCGCTGCGATATCCGCTGGTCGATGGGCAGGGCAACTTCGGCTCGATGGACGGCGATCCCGCCGCGGCGTACCGATACACCGAAGCGCGCCTAACGGCGATCGCGATGGAGATGCTGGCGGACATCGACAAGAACACGGTCGATTTCGCGCCCAACTTCGACGATCGGCTGCTGGAGCCGAAGGTCTTGCCGGCGGGGTTTCCGAATCTGCTCGTCAACGGATCGTCGGGCATCGCCGTCGGCATGGCGACGAACATTCCGCCGCACAACCTCCGCGAAGTGGTCGACGCGGTGCTGCATCTGATCGACAACCCCGAGACGACTCCCGGGGAGTTGCGCAAGCTCGTCAAAGGTCCCGACTTCCCAACCGGCGCCTACATCTACGGCCGCCAGGGAATCAAGGATTACCAGGAGACGGGGCGTGGCCGAATCGTCATGCGGGCGCGCGCGGTGATCGAGGAGCACGAGCGGGGCAACAAATCGCAGATCGTCGTCACCGAGATTCCCTACCAGGTGAACCGCGCGAATCTCGTGAAGTCGATCGCGGATCTCGTGAGGGACAAGAAGCTCGAGGGGATCTCCGATCTGCGCGACGAGTCGGCGGACGAGACGCGGATCGTCATCGAGCTCAAGCGCGATGCGATTCCGCGCGTGGTGCTGAATCAGCTGTACAAGCACACCGCGATGCAGTCGACCTTCGGCGTGATCATGCTGGCGCTCGTCCCCGATCCAACGACGAAGCAGCTCGTGCCGAAGGTGATGGCGCTCCGCGAGATGTTGGATCACTTCATCAGCCACCGGCACGAGGTCATCGTCCGGCGGGCGCAGTACGAGCTCGAGAAGGCGCTCGAGCGCGAGCATATCCTCGAAGGTCTCAAGATCGCCGTCGACAACATCGACGAGGTCGTCCAGCTCATTCGCAAGGCGAAGGACACGCCGTCAGCCAGCGACCGGCTCCAGAAGCGATTCAAACTCTCTGAACGGCAGGCCGAGGCGATTCTCAACATGCGCCTCGCGAAGCTGACGGGGCTGGAGATCGAGAAGCTCGAGGAGGAGCTCGAGGAAGTCCGGGCGCTGATCAAGGATCTCCGTGCGCTGCTCGAGTCCAAACCGAAGCGCATGGCGCTCATGAAGCAGGAGCTGAAGGGGATCGCCGACAAGTTCGAGGACGAGCGCCGCACCGAGATCACGAGCGACGAGGGCGAGTTCACGATCGAGGATCTGATCGCCGAGGAGGAGATGGTCGTAACGATCTCACACTCCGGCTATATCAAAAGAACCTCTGTTTCCACGTACAAGAAGCAGCGGCGCGGTGGACGCGGCAACAACGGCGCCTCGCTCAAGGACGAGGACTTTGTTGAGCATCTCTTCATCGCGTCGACGCACGACTATGTCCTCATCTTCACCGAAGACGGCCGCTGCTTCTGGCTCAAGGTGCACGAGATCCCGCAAGCCGGGCGCGCGGCGAAGGGCAAGCCCGTCGTCAATCTCATCAACGTCGCCGCGGAGACGACGATCTCGGCGCTGGTGGCGGTGAAGAAGTTCGCCGACGATGAATTCCTCCTCTTCGTCACCAAGAACGGCACGGTCAAGAAGACGCGGCTGTCCGAATACTCGAATCCGCGCTCGACAGGCATCAAGGCCGTGAAGATCGAGAACGACGACGAGCTGATCGACGTCCAGATCACGAGCGGCTCGAACGACATCGTGCTCGCGACGCGACACGGCCTCTCGATTCGATTCCACGAGGCCGACGTGCGCGAGATGGGTCGCGACACCACCGGCGTGAAAGGGATCGAGCTCGGCGACGCCGACCGGGTGATCGGCATGGTCGTGATCAAACGCGAGGCGAATCTTCTCGTGGTGACGGAAAAGGGCATGGGAAAGTGCTCGCCCATCGACGAGTACCGCGTCCAGAAACGCGGTGGCAAGGGCATCATCACCGTGCACCGCACCGAAAAGACCGGCGACGCCGTTTCGATCAAGGAAGTCCTGCCCGATGATGAGTTGATGCTCATCACGAAGCAGGGCGTGGCGATCCGAATGCCGGTGAAGGGGATCCGCGTCTCCGGCCGCAACACCCAGGGCGTGAGGCTCGTGAACCTCGACGACAACGACCTGGTGATGGATGTCGCCCGCGTCGTCCCGGAGGACGAGGGTGAGGTGACTGGCGACGACACCGACGAGCCGGTGACCGTCGGTCCGGAAGACGTCGAGGATTGAGAACGAAGCGGACGAAATGACGGAAGGCCGACACCGTCGCGAGCGGACTTCATACAGAAGCTCCGCGAATCACGGCGGTGTCCGCTCCGATCGGTGTGTCTATTCTGCAACAGGGGAGCCGACTCGATTCCGGCTTTACCTGCCAGATTGCAAATGCTAGCTTAGGCGGCCCTCCCCTCGCCGCATCGCGCTCGTTGCTTCATCCGAGCCAGAGTGCATCAGCCGCCTCTGACCATCGTGGCGCTGGTGCCGTCTTCGCGACCTCGGGAGCGCTCGACCGAAAAACAGTCTTTCGTCGCGTGTGCGTGCCGCGCTCGGTTCGCGATGTTGCGTCCGGAGCTTGCGCTATTTGCGCGACGAGCTTGCAAGGAGTGACGGAAGAATGACTACCATGTCCGCGCGCGAAGTCGGGCTCGTAACTCTCGGTGACATCGAAACCGCCGCGCGCGGGCTGGAAGGCATCGCGGTTCGAACGCCGCTGCTCGCGTTCGACGCGCTTTCGGAGCGCGTTGGCTTTCCGGTGTACGTGAAGCCCGAGATGCTCCAGCGAGGCGGGGCGTTCAAGTTCCGGGGCGCGTACACGTATTTGTCCCGTCTCTCCGCGGAAGAGCGTTCTAGGGGTGTGATCGCCCCCTCCTCGGGCAACCACGCGCAGGCCGTCGCTCTCGCGGCGAAGCTCTTCGGTGTGCCCGCCACGGTCGTAATGCCGACCACCGTTACACCCGCCAAACGCCAGGGCGCGGAGCGGCTTGGCGCGCGTGTAGTGCTCGCAGGGACGACGACGAAGGACCGCTTCGAGAAAGCGCTCGAGATCGTTCACAACGAGGGCGGCACCCTTGTTCCGCCATACGATGATCCCTCCATCATCGCCGGCCAGGGAACGCTCGGTTTGGAGATCGCGGAGGACGCTCCGGATGTCGGCACCGTCGTCGTGCAGATCGGTGGCGGCGGCCTCAGCGCCGGCGTCGCCACCGCGATCAAGCAACGCATACCGTCCGCGCGTGTCGTCGGCGTCGAGCCATCGGGCGCGCCGAAGCTCAGCCGCGCGCGCCAGGCCGGCCGTCCGGTTCGCCTGGACACGACGAAGAGCATCGCCGACGGTCTCATGGCGGTGGAGGTCGGTGGGCTGCCATTCGCGCATCACGAGCGCTACGTCGACGACGTTGTCACCGTCGACGACGCGGCAATCCCGGCGGCAGTGCAGCTACTCCTCGATCGCATGAAGCTCCTCGCCGAGCCGAGTGGCGCGATTACCATTGCCGCTCTCCTGGAAGGGCTCGTTAGGCCGAAGGACTCGCGTCCCGTCGTTGCCGTGTTGAGCGGTGGCAACATCGAGTGGGACGGATTGCGGGAGTTGCTCGCGCGTGCGTGAGAGCGCGGGCGGGCATCTGCCCGTTTCCCCACACGCCGACGCGCCACCGGCTCGCCGGAGTGGATCCGCGGCGCCGCACGTTCTCGTCGCCGACGACGATCAAGTCGCGACTGGCGCGCTGACGTGGTTGCTCCGCGAGCAGGGATACGAGGTTACGAGCATCACCGATCGCCGCCGCCTCGTCGACGCGCTCGAGCGCGCCCGGCCGGACCTGCTGCTCATCGACGTCGAGAATTTCGGGCCCGATGGCGACCAGCTCCTCGAGCGGGTGAAGCGCGACGAGCGTTGGCGCGACGTTCCAATCGTCGTCGCGACTCCGCTTCCGACGAACGGCAAGGCATCGACGGCGCTCGTTCCTCCGCGCGTCGCCGACGACTACGTCACCAAGCCATTTCGCGTCCCGGAGCTGCTCGCGCGAATACACACGCAGCTTCGCGCGCGCGACGAGCTCCGATCGGCGCGAGCCGCACTCGCCGCGGCGCGCGCGGAGCTCGAACGCGCGCGTGAGGACGTCGCGAGCAACCGCCAAATCGTCGACATCCTGAACGAGGTGACGGGCGAGCTCTCGGCGGCCGAGATCTATCGGATTCTCGTGCGGCGCGTGTCGCGGGCGTAGGGGCTGTCGCGCTGTTCCGTCGTGCTCGCGAACCTCGGCGATTCCGTCGGTATCGTGGTCGCCTCGTGCGATGATTTGCGCACGCCCAATCTCGAGATCCGTCTCGAGCGATACCCGGAGATTGTCAGCGCCCTCGAGAACCAGCGACCTGTCCTTGCGCGCGACGTCCAGACCGATCCCCTCTTCGAACAGGCGCGCAAGTTGTGGGTCGACGAGGCGATCGATGTCCCAATTCGCTCGGTGGGGGCGCTGCCATTCAGCATCGACCGCTGGCGATCGGGCGTGCTGGTGCTGAAAAGCGACCGTCACGAACGCAACTTGACGCAGTACGACGTCGAGTTTGCCGAGACGGTGCTCAATGCGGCGGTCGCGGCGATCAAACGCGCCCAGACGCTCGAGACGACCCGTGCCGACAATCGCCGGCTCGAGGCGCTCGCGACGACGGATCCGCTCACGCGTTTGCTGAATCGACGCGCGCTTCTCGAGCGGCTCTCTCGCGAAGTGGACCGAGCGAAGCGCTACGAGTCGATGCTCACGCTTCTGCTTCTCGACATCGACCATTTCAAGCGGATCAATGACGAGCGCGGGCACCTTGTCGGTGACGGCGTCCTGAGACAGATCGGCGCGCTGGTCGAGGCGTCGGTTCGAACGGTGGACATCGCCGCGCGATACGGGGGCGAGGAGTTCGTGCTCATCCTCCCCGAGACCTCGCAGGACGGTGGTGTCATCTTCGCCGAGCGACTGAGGGAGTCCATTGAGCGGTACCCATTCGACGCGGCGAGCGAGGAACCGCTTCATTTGACGGCAAGCATCGGGGTTGCCACCTTTCCCTCCCCGCGCGTAGACTCGACCGAGGATTTGTTCGCCCGGGCCGACGAGGCGCTCTACCGTGCCAAGTCGAGCGGCCGCAACCAGGTACGCACCTGATGAATCGCTGTCCCGCTTGCGGAACGACCTATCCCGCCGACGCGAGGTTCTGTCCGCGCGACGGGTCGCGTCTCGTTTCGCGGCAGATTGTGACAGCGCCGGCCCCACCGGCATCCAGCAAGCCGCCGGCGACGCCCCCGCAGTCATCGCCGATCACGCCGCCGCGGCCGACGGAGCCGCCCGTGCGCTCGATGCGGAAAACGCCGCTTACGCCGGCGAATCTCGTCGGGAAAACGCTCGACGGCCGCTATCGCATGATCCGCAAAGTCGGCGAAGGGGGCATGTCGTTCGTCTACCTTGCCAGCGATGTCGCGACGCAGGAGCGATTCGCCATCAAGGTGTTGTCACCGGCTCTGTCGGAGGACGCGAACGCGATGCAGCGTCTTCGGCGTGAGGCGGCGCTCGGGATGCGACTCGCGCATCCGAACATCTGCCACATCATGCGGCTGGGCGAGACGGAAGACGGACTCGTTTACGTCGTGATGCCCTTCGTCGAGGGCGAGCTGCTCGCCGATCGCACGAACCGGCTCGGTCAAATTCCGCTCGCCGAGACGGCGCGTTTCGTTCGCGACATGGCCGAGGGGCTGCATGTCGCGCATCAGCTGAAGATCGTTCACCGCGATCTGAAGCCCGAAAACGTGATGATCTGCCGGCGTCCCGATCCGGATGGCAGCGAGTACGCCGTCGTGATGGATTTCGGCTTGGCGAAGGAGCGACGGGCCGAAGGAGAGCTGCAGAAGCTCACCGCGACGGGGATCATTCTCGGGACGCCGGAGTTCATGAGCCCCGAGCAGCTGCGCGGAAAGACGTTGGACCCGCGCACCGATATCTATTCGCTCGCGCTGCTCGTGTACGAGATGCTCACCGGCAAGCTGCCCTTCCTCGGGCGGACGCAGCAGGAAATGATGATCTCGCGCCTCCGCAACGATCCGATTCCGCTGCGGCGCATGCGGACCGATTTGGTCTTTCCGGAGGCTGTTGAGCGTGTGCTCAACAAGTCGCTCCAACGCGGGCCGGAAGCGCGCTACCAGACGACGCTGGAGTTCGCGGACGCGTTCACCGCCGCGGCCGTGGACGGGTCGACCTCCGATTCGCGCCTGCTCGGCAAGTTGTTTGGTCGTTAGGCGCGCGGTGAGATTCATCACGCCTGTCGTCGCGCTCGTCGTCTGGTCGGGCGTCCTCACGGCGCAGGCCGACATCGGCGCCGGAGCGACGCGAGACGCGGCCACCGACCATCCCTATCGTCCCGGCGTCGACGTCCAGAGCTACGACCTCTCGCTCGATCTCCCGGGCAGCGGGAACGTCATCTCCGGCTACGCCGTTCTGCTCGTTCGGCACACGACGCGCGTCGACACGCTCGTGCTCGATCTGGTTCGCCTCACCGTCGACAGCGTGCGGATGGATGGCGCGCGCGTGCCCTTCTCGCGAACCGCGAACGAGATTCACATCCCGTATCACCCCAAAGGGAAGCAGTCCGTTCGCGTCGAGGTGGCCTACCACGGCGCGGTGGACGATGGGCTCATCGTGCGGACCGACAGCGCCGGGCGCTGGACCGGTTTCGGCGACAACTGGCCGAATCGCGCTCGCTACTGGATTCCCAGCGTCGATCACCCGAGTGACAAGGCAACCGTCAGTTGGTCCGTCACCGCGCCCGCGGGAAGAACCGTTGTCGCGAATGGCACGCTCGTCGATCGAACGACCCTGCCCGACGGCCGCGTGCGAACGCGCTGGCGCGAGGTGCACCCGATCGCCGTATATCTCATGGTCATCGCTGCCGCACCACTCGTCGAGTACCCGCTCGGCCAAACGGCGTGCGGATACGGCGCCGTCGAAGGGAGCGGGAGCAAGGGCGGCGCGCGCGGATGCGTTCCGCAGTACGTCTACACCGCGCCCGAGCAGCGTCCGATGCTCCCTGGCGCCTTCGCTCACGCGGGCGAAATCGTGAGCTACTTCTCGTCGCTGGTTGGCCCGTTCCCGTACGAGAAGCTCGCGCACCTGCAGTCGTCCACGCGCTTCGGCGGCATGGAGAACGCCACCGCGATCTTCTACTCCGATGCGGCATTTCGAACCGGAAGGATGGGTGAAGGACTCATCGCGCACGAGACGGCGCATCAGTGGTTCGGCGACGCCGTCACGGAGCGCGAGTGGTCGCACCTGTGGCTGTCGGAAGGGTTCGCGACCTATTTTGCCGCGCTCTGGACGAAGCATGCCCACGGCGACAGTGCCTTTCGGAGTGAGATGGCGGGCGTTCGTTCAGTCGTGCTCCGAGATGTCGACGCCGTCCCGACTCACCCCGTAATTGATACGGCACAGCGCGATCTGCTCTCCCTGCTGAACGCCAATAGCTATCAGAAGGGCGGCTTCGTCCTCCACATGCTCCGGCGACAGGTAGGCGACAGCGCGTTCTTCGCCGCCTTGCGATCGTACTACTCGACGTACCGGGACGGCACCGCGCTCTCGGATGACCTTCGCTCGGCGATGGAGACCGCGAGCGGCCAGAAGCTCGAGTGGTTTTTCGACCAATGGCTGCGGCGCCCCGGATTCCCCGAGCTCGACGTGACCTGGTCGTCCGATCCGTCGTCGCACCAGGTAACGCTCGACATCGTGCAGGGCAGTCGCTTCGGCGCTTTCCGCTTTCCACTCACGGTGGAGGTGCGAGGTGCCGACGGAGCGGCGCGACGCGCGACCGTGCTCGTCCCAGCGGAATCTCGCGCACACCTCGCGCTCACGCTGGAGGGGCAGCCGGCATCGCCGCCGCGAACGCTCGTGGCTGATCCAGACGTCGAGCTGTTGGCACGCATCGACGTTCACCCTCATTAGCAAACAGGAATGAAAGACTTCGCCAGGCGCCGGTTCCGATGTCGAACGAATGGACCGGTGCCCGTCACGGCGCTGGCGCTGCTGCTCGTCGGATCGCCCGTCCTGAGCCGCGCGGACGCGCAGCTCGGCGGCGGTGTGCCGCAGGCGGACTCGATGCTCGCCTCCGGTCGAGTGGGCGCGGCGGAGTCGCTCTATTACGCCGCGTCGAGCGCTCGGCCTCGTGACGCCGTGGCCCGCGCCGCGCTGGGCCGTTATCTCGCCGCGCGCGGCGCGCTGCGCATCGGCGCGGTGTTACTGGAGGAGGCGCGGCTCTTCGGCGGAGACACCGCGCGCATCGCGCGCTCTCTTGCGCCGATCTACGGATCGTTAGGCGACTATCGCGCGCTGGCGATGCTCCCCGCCTCGCCGCTGTCCGGCGTCGAGCAGAAGCGCGTGCGGTGGCTCGTGAGTCACGCACCGGTGCTCGAGTTCCCCGACTCGATCGCCGCGCTGCCGTACAAGCCGCTGGTCGACGGATCGGCGATCGGCACCGTTTCACTGGGCATCGGTGAGCGGCGCGTCGATGCGCTCATCGATCCCCGGATCTCGGGCGTTCTCGTGAGCGGCCGCTCGGCAAATCGTCGCGCTGGATTCCGGATCTTCGGCGAGGATTCGACGGGCGCGGTCGCGATCATACCCGAGTTGCACATCGGAGATGTGACGTTGAGCAACGTGCCGGCGCGTCTCGATGCCGACAGAAGTCGTCAGGCAAAACGCGGCCGTCAAACCGTCGCCATCGGGCTCGACGTACTGCGTCGGCTCGCGCCGAGCTTCGATCCGGCGACGGATTCCATCACGCTGCGTCGAAGCGGTCAGGTCCCTCCGACGATAGCCGGTACTCGCGCGCCAATGCTGCTCGACGAAGATGGACTTCGCGTGATCGTCGACGGCCACTGGGAAACGGGGGCGTCACCGGTGCTGACCAAGCTGCTGACCTCGCGTCGCTGGACGCTGGACGTGAAGCGTGGCGTGGTGGTCATGCAATAGGAGTCCGTCGCTCCTCTGGAGGACAGAGCTACTTGCCGATGTGTTGCAGCTCGACCATCAAGCAACGATCCTGCACGACGTCGATTCCCGCCCGCGCGAGCAACTCCGCCGATTCGTCGTTGCGGATGCCGAGTTGAAACCACACTGACCTCGGCCGCTTGCGGATGATGTCGTCGACGTGCTGCGGAATGCGGTGCGGGCGACGAAAGACGTTCACCATGTCGATCGCACCGGGAATTTCGGCGACGGTTCGATACACCTTTTCGCCGAGGATTTCCGTCACGTCCGGGTAGTAGACCGGCACCGGAACGATCTCGAATCCAGCCTGCTGCACGTACTCGGGAACGTAGAATGCCGGAGCTCCGGACGCCTCGATCTTGATGCCGAGCACGGCGATGCGACGCGTCTCCTCGAGGACGCGGCGGATACCACGCATGTCTTCGATGAGATGACGTCGCCAGTCTTCGGCCTTCGCGACGGCGGGCTCACTCATGTGTGCACTCTGTGTGATCGTCGCGCTTTCGAGTATAACGAGCGCAGGGTTTCCCCTACAGTGCAGCTGTCAAGTTCCATTCCCACTCTGTCATAGGGCAGCTTTTGTCGTCTGCCATGCGACGACGGACACGTTTAGCTTGATCGTTGCGGCGCGGTTTTTTTCACTTCTCGGAGATGTTTTTGAAATGCGGATGCTCGTTCTCGGAGCGGGTCTTCAAGGCTCCGCTTGCGCCTATGATCTGTTGCAGGACAAAGAGGTCGACCAGGTCCGGCTCGCCGACCTGAAAATCAGCCACCTGCCCGATTTTCTCGCGCCGCACTCCGGTCGGCGCCTGCTGCCAACACCCGTCGACGTCCGCGACGAGGACGCGGTCCGCGGCTTGATGCGCGAATGCGACGCCGTCATGAGCGCGATTCCGTACTACTTCAACTTCGAGATGGCGCGCCTCGCTGTCGAAGCGGGAGTGCACTTCACCGACCTGGGCGGCAACACCGAGATCGTCAATCAGCAGAAGACGCTGGACGCCGAAGCCCAACGAAAGAACATCACGGTCGTGCCCGATACGGGGCTAGCACCGGGCATGGTGAACATTCTTGCCGAGTACGGCATTCGCCAGCTCGACACCGTGAAGTCGGTGCGAATCTATGTCGGCGGCTTGCCGCAGGATCCGGAGCCGCCGCTGAATTATCAGATCGTGTACTCGCTCGAGGGTGTGTTGGACTACTACACGACGCTGTCATGGGTGCTGCGCGGCGGAAAGCGCACCCAGGTAGTGGCGCTGTCGGAGCGAGAGCCGGTGAGTTTCGGCAATGGAGTCGGGACGCTCGAAGCCTTTCACACCGCGGGCGGTCTCTCGACGATGGCGTTCCGCTACGAGAACAAGATCCCGGAGATGGAATACAAGACGTTGCGCTATCCCGGACACGCCGAACGAATGGAGGCGATTCGGGAGCTGGGACTGCTCGACCTCGAGCCCGTCGATGTGAAGGGACTGAAGGTCGTGCCACGCGATGCGTTCATGGCGATCGTCGGTCCGCGGCTCACGAAGCCGGAGGGGAAGGATCTCGTTGCCTTACGAGTCGTCGTGAGCGGGACGAAAGGCGCCGCGCCGAAGACGCTGACGTGGGAGCTGATCGATCGCTACGACGAAAAGCATCACATCAGCGCGATGATGCGAACGACGGGCTACTCGCTCTCGATCACGGGCATGATGCAGGTGCGTGGAGAGGTCAGGCCAGCGGGGGTGCACACGCCTGACGAGTGCATGCCGGCGGCGCGGTACATCGAGGAGCTGGCGAAACGCGGCGTTCAGATACGGCAGTCGTGACCTTGTCATCCCGGGGGATGACCGTCAGCGAACGAACTCCGCCAGCGTCGCACCCATCTGATCCATCGCCAGTTTCGCGTTCCAACGATCGCTGCCGTTGTAGATGAACGAGAACGCGAGGATCTCGCCATTCTTCGCCGTGACGTAACCACCTAACGACGCGACGGTATTCGTCGTACCGGTCTTGGCGTGGAGATTCCCGCGCGCCGGGGTGTGGCGGGCGCGCTTCCGCAGTGTCCCCGACTCGCCCTCCAGGGGCAGCGACGCATGAAAAGTGGCGCCCCACGGCGCGCGATGCGCGAATGACAGCAGCTCGACCATCGATCGCGGCGTGACACGGTCGAGCACCGACAGTCCACTGCCGTCCGATGCCTGCACGTCCTCGGGGCGCGCGTCGATCTTCTCCGCGAGCAGCGTCCGGAGCGTCGCGAGACCTGTTTGCGCCGAGCCGACCTGGCCGGGCGCGGCCGCATGCGCCGCGTCACGGAACAGCAGCTCGGCGTAGAGGTTGATGCTCTCCCGGTTCATCTCGGCGATGATGTTCGCCAGCGGCGGCGACGCGATCGATGCGACCTCGGTCGCCGTGCTCGGCGTCGTGCCAAGCGTCACGCGGCCGTCGATGACGACGCCCGCCTTCTCCAGCGCCGCACGCAGGGCGCCGGTGGTGAACGACGCGGGATCCTCGACGACCAACGAGTAACGCTGCGGCTGCGCGTCGGCGCCGATCGAACCTCGGACGAGGATGGGGCCGTCCTTCTGCCTAACGGCACTGATCCGTCCGCCCGCGCCGCCAACGACGCGGACCGAGCTCTCGACCGCGATCGTCGTCGTCGCCGGATCGAGCGTGACGACGGCCTTCTTCCCCTGGGCCTGGACGACGACCCACACGAGATTCTCATTCAACGAGAGCGCGGACACCCGTGCGGCGTACGCCGCGCCGAGATAGCGCGACAGCCAACCCTCCGGAACGAGCTGCGGATCGAAGGCGCTCGCGTCGCCGATGATATCCCCATGGATGTGTCGGACGCCGGCGGCCACAACCAGGTGCGCGAGTGAATCCATCGGATTGAGCGTGCCCCAGAAGCGCGGCGACATCGACGGATCGCCGCTCCCGCGAAGGTACAGGTTGCCTTCGAGCGTGCCGTCGGCGCCGAGCGGCCCTTCACGCAATGCCGCCGTCTTGAACTGATAGTCGGGGCCGAACCGGTCGAGAGCGAGCACGGACGTGTACATCTTCATCGTCGACGCGGGTTGCATCATCGCGTCCGGACTGTCGCGGAACAGGGTGTCTCCGCGCGTGAGCGACACGACCATCACGCCCCACTGACCTCGGCGAGTGTGCCGTGTGAGCGCGGCCTGAAGATCGCCCGCCAGGGACTCGACCCCGTGCGGTGAGGTCCAGGACAACACGCCGGCTTTGCTCGCGACTTCACCCCTGCTGACGCTGCTTCGCGCGGCGCGCGACGAACGGCGCGGTTTGGCCTTCGCCGCTTTCCGAGATGGGCTCGTCGTGGAGTCGATCACGGCTACGCCATCCTGCTTACTCAGAGGAGCGGCGCGAAGCTCACGCGCGGCGATGCTCAACACCACGGCCACACCGATCCCCGCGAGCACACGTCGCGATGGAACGACAGCCTGGTGTCTCGTGAGAACGGTGCGATGCGCGCTCATGAAGGACAGGGGTGGCAACTCGTGTTCCAGACTACGTACACTCCGTGCGCGGAATCGCTCCGGTTTCGCGCGCGGAGATCTGGTGTTTTCTCAAGTATCGGAAGACGAGTTCTCGCTCAGACCTTGAGGAAAATCTTTCGCCGGTAGAGTTCGAGAAGAATGCCGTACCAGAGACCGACGAAGCACAACGCGAAGGCGAGCGAAGCGTTCACAGGCGAGAGCCATGACGCGAAGAGCGATTCATAGATCGCCGACTCCAGCGGCACGCGAGCCCCGTGATAACTCACGTAAATCACGGAGTAAATCAGCCGCGCCAGAAGACCCGAACCCATGAACGCGATCAGCGGGTTCGTGCCGTAAATGACAAAGAAGTTCGTCCAGCGCTTGAAACCGTGGATGTCGATCACCCACATGATCGTGGCGATGGAAACCGCGGCCAGGCCGGCGGTGAATACGACGTAGGAGCTCGTCCAGATGCTCTTGTTGATCGGGAAGCCCCAGTTCCAGATCATGCCGAACGCCATCGCGAGACATCCCGCGGCGAAAAGAGAGTTGAGTCTCTCCTCGATAGGCCGTTCGGTCCCGATCCAGCGCCCGGCGAGCACGCCGAGCATCGCGGTACAGATGGCGGGAATCGTCGAGAAGAATCCTTCGGGGTCGAAGGTGACGCTGCCAGTCCAGATGTGATTGCCGAGACCGAATCGGCTCCAGTCGAGAAGGAAACGATCCCAGTACGCCGCCATCGTTCCCGATGGCACGTCGAGTAACAGCGCGCCGAGAGTGCCGCCGGCGCCGGGCACGGGAAGAACCGTCATCACGACCCAATAGCCAAGCAACAGCGCGCCAACAGTCGTGACGATGCGCTTGACCGAGGCGCGCTGCGTGAGGAGCGCGGCGCACATGTAGGCCAGGCCGATGCGCTGCAGGACGCCCATGATTCGCCAGTGGTAGAGCCGATCGACGACGCGCTGCAAGAACGAAGGATCCGCGATGCCGCTGATGGCGCTCCAGGTGAAGAACGGAAAACCGTTGAGCAGGAATCCGAGCAAGAAGATCAGCGCGCCGCGGCGAAGGATCTGTCGACGGATGTCGCCTTCGTCAGCGCCGCGGGCCCGGCGCGCCGAGAGCGACAGGTGCGTCGTGATGCCGACGATGAAGAGGAAAAACGGGAAGACGAGGTCCGTTGGCGTCCAGCCATTCCACGTCGCATGCTCGAGCGGCGGGTAGATGGCGCTCCAGGTGCCCGGATCATTCACGAGCAGCATCCCGGCGACGGTGAGGCCGCGAAAGACGTCCAGCGAGAGTAGTCTCTCGCGCGAGCGCTTCGGTCCACCGACGTTCGCGCTCGGCCGGTCGGGTACCGTTCCGAGTTGCTCGGTGGGTGGAAGGAGAGTTGTGCTCATGATGCCTCGAGGGACCAGGGCCTAGGCGCTAGGGGGGCCAGGAGTCTGCGACTCCTTCCTCCCCCAGCCCCTAGTTCCTCTGACGATTCTAGTGGGGAACGGGCAATTGCCGTGCACCCACCTGCGCGCCGGCGACCGTCTCGTCGCCGTCGTGCTGCTGCCATCTGAAGAAGATGACCGAGATGACGGCGAAAAAGAACAGACCGCCGGGGATCCACATGACCAATCCGCCGATCAATTGATCCTGCATTGGGGAGATACCCCAGATCCGCGGCGCGGCAGCGTACGCCGGGTAGAGCACCGCGTCCGCATAAGCGATGTACACCGCCACGATCGACATGGGGATGCTCATGAGGAACAGGTAGAGCATCTGCATGGGATAGGCGAGGCGTGGCAGCTCGGGGAGGGGACTGAGAATGGGCCACCACATCAGCACCGAGGCAACGAGGAACATGAGGTGCTGGACGATGTGGACGGGGTGGTGCGCCAGCGCGAGGTTGTAGAGTGGCGGGAGGTGCCACCCACACATCACCACGTTGAAGATCGCGAAGGAGTGGAGGGGATTCGTGATCCAGCGCGCGACCGCCGCGACTGGTCGCCAGGCGAGCGCCGGTCGCAACATCCAGCCCGGCGTCCCCATGATGAGCAGCGGCGCGACGACCAGCGACAGCACGAGGTGCTGGACCATGTGCGCGCTGAATAGATACGAATCGCTCAGGTCATGCAGCCAGCCGTTGAGCGACAGGAACAGCGTGAGCGACGCCAGCGCGAAGAGCGCCGGCTTGCCCCGTCCGAGCGAGTGGCCGGCGCGCGCGCCGGCGCGCGCGCGCCATTGATACAAGATTGCTAATCCCGCGATGCCGAGCACGGTGCTCGCGTGCACCGAAAAGCGCGACAGGCTCAACGTCGCGCCGGCGTGCAGGAGAGCGAGGACAGGAACAGTGGCGAACATTGTCACTACAGCGATCTACTCCGCCGAGAGGAGCGGGAGCGCGCGCAACGCGCGCGCGACTCCGAATAGGCTTCCGCGAAGCGCAAGCGAGCAGGCGTTCCGCTTCGCGAAGCTCGTCAGCCGGTGCGGATGACGAGCTTCGCGAAGAGGAACATCAGCGCGACGATCGTCGTCATCGCGATGATGAGCGGGCCGGTGAACAGCGCGCGGAAGAGTTTGTGGTCGTACTTGAGGTGCATGTAGAACAGCACGACGATCGCGAACTTCACGGCCGACATCGTGAGGAGCGCGGGCACGAACAAGCGCGACGCGACGAAGGCCGGGATGTAGTAGACCCACACCTCGACGATCGTGATGACGGTGAGGATCAGCGCGACCCACTTGTACGTCCCCCACTGGGGGTGCTCGTGCACGATGCCTTCCGCCGCGTGAGCTTCGGCGGACGCAATCGAATCGCTGGTCTGCTGTGCGGGTTCGTGAGCCATGGGCACGTGCTACCGGATGAGGTAGACGAGAGTGAAGATCGCGATCCAGACGACATCGACAAAGTGCCAATACAACGCCGAAATGTCGACGAGGAGCGCGTCGCGAGGTCCGAGGCCGCGCTTGACGTCGATCGCGAGCAAGGTCAACAGCCAAAGAACGCCCGCCGTCACGTGCGCGCCGTGAAATCCCGTGAGCGTAAAGAACGACGAGCCGAAGAGATTGGTCCTGATCGTCAGGCCTTCATGAACGAACGAGGTGAACTCGTACGCCTGATAACACAGGAAGCCGGCGCCCAGCAGCGCCGTCGCGAGCAGCCAGAGCTTGGACGACTCCAGGATTCGCCCGCCGAAGCCTGGCCCAGCCCACCCCGGCTTGTCCTTGTTCTCGACGGCGGCGAGGGCGAGCACCATTGCCAGCGACGACATCAGCAGCACGAACGTCGACTGCGAGGTGACCGGAATGTTGAGGATCGGCTTGAAGAGCGCACCGGCGGGGCAACCAGCGATCGGGCCGGTCGCGGACGTCGCGTTCGTCGTCTGGCACCACCACTCGTGCGGGAATGGTCCGACGCGACTGCGCCCCTTGTAGATGAGATACGTCGAGATCAGCGACGCGAACAGCATGCACTCCGACCCAATGAACGCCCAGATCGCGATCTTGCGATGGTCCAGGCCCGTTGTGGTCGGCGTGTGTCCGGCGTGAGCGATTGCTGAAGTGGACATCGTGGAGGAGGACGTGGATTAGTGCTCGTCTTCGAGCGGCGTGAGGAGCCAGCCATAGAGCGACGCGGTGAGCGCGCTGCCGAAGACGATTACCAGGGCAACGGCGAGCTGCGTTTTGTCTTTGTGAATCGCGATGAGCGACGCGAACATCAGCGTCATGAAGAGCGCGACGAAGAGTGGTTTGATCGACGGATTCGGCATCGGAATGCCGAGCTCCTTCGCTGTCGGCACGCGGCGAGGCGTGGGCGGCGGACCGCTCGGTCCCGCCGGTGCTTCACCCGACGCGCCCACCGGTCCGCCGGGCGGATTCCCGATCGCGCGACTCACCCTGCCCGCGTGCTGGCCGCCGACGTCGATGTCGAGGCTCGCTTCCTCGGCGGGCGAATGCGGAATGTTACTCGTCAGGGCCGGCGACTTCACGTCCCACAGCGGATAGCGCGAGGTCACCTTCGGCACTTTCGCGAAGTTGTAATCGGGAGGCGGGGACGGGATCGACCATTCGAGTGTCGGCGCGCCCCACGGATCGTTGCCGGCGATGTTGCCGCGCGTCCGGCTGCGCCAGAAGTTCCAGAAGCCGATGGCGACGCCGAGAATCTGGAAGCCGACCCCGATCGTGCTCATGAGATTGAACGTCTCCCACCCCTGCCCGACGTCGTACCGATAGATGCGGCGCGGCATCCCATACAGTCCCGCGAAGTGCATCGGGAAGAAGGTGAGATTCACGCCGATGAAGAACAGCCAGAAGTGCCACGAGCCGAGCTTCTCGTCGAGCATTCGGCCCGTGAATTTAGGATAGTAGTAATAGACCCCGCCGAAGAGTCCCATCATCGAGCCGGCGACGAGCACGTAGTGGAAGTGCGCGACGACGAAATACGTGTCGGTCTGCTGCAGGTCGGCCGGTGGTGACGCATGCATGACGCCGGAAATGCCGCCGATGACGAACAGCGCGACGAGGGTGATCGCGAACTTCATCGCCGTCGTGAAGCGGAGCACGCCGCCCCACATCGTGAAGACCCAATTGAAGATCTTCACGCCGGTCGGGATGGCGATGAGCATCGTCGTCACGCCGAACACGGTATTGGCGATCGGGCCCATGCCGACGGCGAACATGTGGTGCGCCCAGACACCGAAGCCGAGGAACGCGATGAGCATTCCCGAGTAGACCATCACTGGATAGCCGAACAACGGCTTTCGCGAAAATGTCGGGAGAATCTCCGACACGAGGCCGAACGCCGGCAGGATCAGGATGTAGACCTCCGGATGCCCGAAGATCCAGAACAGGTGCTGCCAGAGCAGAGGATCCCCGCCCTGCGCGATCTCGTAAAAGTTCGTGCCGAAGAATCGATCGAACTGCAGAAAGACGAGCGCGATCGTGATCACCGGGAACGCGAGCACGATCAGGAATTGCGTAATGAACGACATCCACGTGAACATCGGCATGCGCATGAAGTACATCCCGGGTGCGCGCATGTTGACGATCGTCGTGATAAAGTTGAATCCGGCGGCGAGCGACGACACGCCGAGGATCTGCAGCCCCAGGACCCAGAAGTCGATGTTGAGGTTATGCGAATACGCGAGCGTGGTCAGCGGCGTGTAGCCGAACCAGCCGCCGTCAGGAGCCGACCCGACAAACCACGAGACGTTGAGAAAAATCGAGCCGAACAGGTACACCCAGTAGCTGAACGCATTGAGCCGCGGAAAGGCGACGTCGCGCGCGCCGATCTGCAGGGGGATGAGCAGATTGAAAAACGCGGCCGAGAGCGGCATCACGACGAGGAAGATCATCGTCGTGCCGTGCATCGTGAACAGCTCGTTGAACTTCTCCGCCGAGACGACGTTCCCGTTCGGGAGCGCGAGCTGCAAGCGGATGATCGTCGCCTCCAACCCACCGACGAGGAACCAGAACAGCGCCGTTCCGAGGTACAGCGCGGCGATGCGCTTGTGATCGACGGTGGTCAGCCAGCTCCAGAGCCCACTTTCGGCGTGCGATTCGGCGCCGGCGTAGGCAGGAGCGGTGGCGGTCGTTGCCATGCGTCTATGTCTCCAGAGTATTCGTCGTCAGGCCTAACGATTATGTGCTACTTCAGCGCTTGCAGATACGCGACGATATCGGCGATCTGCTGGTCGGTGAGCCCCGCCTTCATCGTTGCCCCCAGCTGCGGGTCGTACTCGTTGAGACCGATCGTCGGCATCAGCACGCCCGGCTTCATCTTGCGCGCGTTCTTGATCCAGAGCGCGAGGTGGCGCGCGTCATTCGGGTAGAGCCCTGCGGCGATCGTCGTCCGGCTCCCGATGTGCGTGAGGTTCGGTCCGATCGAACCGATCATGCTCGGATTGCCGCGGATCGTGTGGCAGCCGAGGCAGGCGCCCGCTCCCTTCGTGAGGAGCTCCGCGCCGCGCCCTGGATCGCCGAACAAGGGAGTCCATTGCACGTCGGCGGGCGTCGGCGTCGTCGGCACCGCGTACGGCGGGATGCGATCGCGCGGGAACGCGATGAAGCCAGCTTGCGCAACGGGCGTGACCGGCGTCGCTGATGGCGCCGGCGCCGGCGCCGCTGCCGCCGCCGCTGCCGGCTGATTCGGCGCGGCGCCCGCCGCGTTGCTCGCGACCGCCTGGCGAGGTGGGGCGACCGCGAACGCCGCCGACGTTTCTTGATGCGCGATCCAGCTCGCGAACTCGTCAGGCGTCACGACGAAGGTGCGGAACCGCATGTTCGCGTGAGACGCGCCGCAGAACTCCACGCAGAACCCGTTGTACGCGGTCGGCGTCGCCGAGTCGGGAGTGAACCAGAGGTAGTTCGTGTGGTTCGCGATGAGATCGCGCTTGCCGGAAAGCGACGGCACCCAAAACGAGTGAATCACGTCCGCCGTCTTGAGCGCGAAGCTCACCATGCGCCCCTGCGGGAGATACAACTCGTTCGCGGTCACGACGGTGTCGAGTTTGCCGGTGGGACTCCGCATCGTGAATTGCGGATAGCGGAACTCCCACCACCACTGATGCCCGACGACTTCGACCTCGAGCGCGTCGCTACTCGCCTTCGCTTCGGTGCGGAAGATCGTGCGGACGGTCGGAATCGCGATGAACACGAGAATCACCGCGGGGATGATCGTCCACGTGATCTCGAGCGTCGTATTGCCGTGTACGTGCTCCGGCTGACGCGCCGCGCCGCGTCGTCGAAAACGAATGAGCGTATAGACGAGAATCCCTTCGACGACAACGAAAACGATCGAACCGAACCAGATCAGGATTTCAAAGAGAAACCCGACGTCGCGATTGGTGTCCGTCCGAGAGTGGAATACCGAATTCGGATATTGAGAGCAGGCGGCAACGACCAAGGAGGAGGCCGCCAGCGCTACCGTCAGCGCGGCGCGAACGAGCCGGCGCGGGCGGAACTGATGATGCATTGACGCTTTCCTTTTTTTCCGGCGTGCGGTGCGCCGCTGGCGACGCGACGTCATGTCGCGCGTGCACGGGACGCAAGGTCTAGAGCAAGGGCAAGGTACCGGCTGACTCTGGCTGAATCAAGCGGCCGCACAGGATGCACGGCGCGCGCCGCCGTGCGCGAAATTCGCACCGAGCACCGTGCGCCGAGCGTTGCGCGCGGAATTGCCGCGAACGGCGCTTGTTCGTCAGATAACTACCTACTCGCTCGAACGCTCCACGCTTCACACTCATCGCGCTACGCCATGGCTGGTCTGAGACTCGACGGTGCGGGACAGGCCAAAATGAAAACGCTCGACGAAGCGATGAGCACAGTGCTGCGCATCAACGGACTCGTCGAGCAGTATGCCTTACAAGTAAAACGCAACCAGTCGGGCTCTACCTTCCTCTCGAACATTCGGCGCCAACTGCCGCAACTCAGCGAAATGCTCAAGAGTCAATTCGGCATGATCTCTGACCAGGTCATGCAGACGAATCTCGTATCGAGTCGCGGCGCGAGCGAGCAGGTGCGCGTGCGCGCGCTGCGCGAGGGCGTGGCGCAGGTCAAAACCGCGCTCGAGATCGCCATCGTCCACGTCAAGGAAAAGCACGAGCTCACCGAGGGGAAGGAAGACCACACGAGCGCGAGCTGAACGCCGCCGCGCCGCGCTCAGCGGACCCGATCGAGCTTGGGATTCGCGCGCTGCTCTCGCCCGACCTTCGCCTGCAGCTTGCCGTCCACGGCCACGACGTCGGCGGTGAAGTCGAAGAGACCGTCGCGCATGATCGACGTGCCCACCGCATACACGTCCACCGGCGCCTTCTCGTCCTCGAAAGCACGGACACGCGCCGCGTTCAATCCACCCGAGACGACGATCTTCACCTCGCCGAAGCCCTCCGCGTCGAGCGCGTTGCGCACGTTCCACGCGAGTTGCGGATTCACACCCGTCGGACGGAACGCGCCCATCTGCGGGATCACCGACTTGTCGACGAGATTCTCCGAGGTGTCGAGTCGGACGCCCCACAGCCGTCCTTCGAGCGCACGCGCCACGTCGAGACTGGTGCGCACACAATCATTCTCGTAGTCGACGAGCGCGATCAGATCCACGCCCACGCAGTGCGACGCGAACGCCTTGGAGGCGCGCACCGTGTCGCCGCCGTACGCCGCGATGAGCGAATGTGGAACTGTCCCGATCCCGGTGCCACCAAAGAACGACGCCTGCGCGTCCGTCGACACCGAAGACGCACCGCCCGCATGGGCGGCGTACCCGTCCCCAGGTTGAGCACCCCAATAATCCTGACGCGCTCCAAAAAACAAAACGGGCTTCGGCCGTGCCGCCTCGACGAGCTGGCGCGTGTTCGTGCAGACACGCGTGCGCCGGCAGAGCACGCCGAGGTACAGAGTCTCGAGATGGGCGAAGCAGTCGTACGGCCCATCGATCGTCAGCACCGTGTCCCACGCTTCGAACTGATCGCCCTCGTACAACGCGTGAACGGTGAGAGTACTCCAATCCTGCGAGCACAACTTCAGAATCGCGATCGCCTCGTCCACCCCGCTCAGAAATCCCGGCGTCTTTGCGCTCACCTGCATCGTGACGCGCGCGCTGTGCGAGTCGGCGCGCAAGATCTCTCGCGCGCGCTCGAAGTACTTGTCGGTGTAGAAGCCCTGACGAATCTCGTCTACGGGCAGGCGGAACAGAGCGGCATCGAGTCGCTTGCGACGTCGTGGCATCACGGCGTCCTGGTTCCCGAGCGACCCTTGCCTCCCCCTCCCCCTCCCCTATTGCCATCGCCTGTCATCGCCTCGGGATTCAGCAGGCGGTCGAGCTCCTCTCGCGTAAGCAATCCCTTCTCGCGCACGATGTCGTACACCCCGCGACCGCTGTCGAGCGCTTCCTTGGCGATCTGCGTCGCGCGCTCGTAACCGATCGCCGGCACGAGCGCGGTGACGACACCGATCGACTGCTCGACGAAGTAGCGCAGCCGGTCTGGGTTCGCCGTGATCCCCACGACGCACCGCTCGCGCAACACCACGCAGGCATTCCGCATCTCGCCGATCGCCGACAAGAGACGAAACGCGATCAGCGGCTCGAAGACGTTGAGCTGCAGCTGGCCGGCGCCGGCGGCGAGCGTCACGGCGATGTCAGCCGCGATCACATCGAAGCAGACCTGGTTCACAACTTCGGGAATGACCGGATTCACCTTCCCCGGCATGATCGATGACCCCGGCTGCATCGCCGGCAGATTGATCTCGCCCAAGCCCGCGCGCGGCCCGGAGCTGAGCAAACGCAGATCGTCGCAGATCTTCGACAACTTCACCGCGCATCGCTTCAGGACACCGGAGAGCTGAACGAACACGCCCGTGTCCATGGTTGCCTCGACGAGATCCGGCGCCGTGATCAGCTGCAGCTTCGTTATGCGCGCGAGATGCTCGCGCACGGCGTCGGAGTAGCCGCGCGGAGCGTTGATGCCCGTCCCGATCGCCGTCGCGCCCATGTTGATCTCGCTGATCAAACGCTGCACTTCTGCCAGCCGCTCGACGTCCTCGAGAATCGTGTGTCCGAACGCGCGAAACTCCTGGCCTAACGTCATCGGCACCGCGTCCTGGAGCTGCGTGCGTCCCATCTTGATGAGCGCCGAGAACTCCTCTCCCTTCGCCAGGAAGGCGTTGGCGATCGCCTTTTCGGCGGCGCGCAGCTCGTCGATCGAACGGTGCAGCGCGAGCTTCACCGCCGTCGGATACACGTCGTTCGTCGACTGGCTGAGATTGACGTGATTGTTCGGATGGACCGACGCGTAGTCGCCGCGCGGTTTCCCCATGAGCTCGAGCGCGCGGTTGGCGATCACCTCGTTCACGTTCATGTTCGTCGAGGTGCCGGCACCCCCCTGGATCATGTCGACGAGAAAGTGCTCGTGATGCCGGCCCGATCGAATCTCCTCGGCGGCGCGGACAACGACGTCGGCGATGCCGCGATCGAGCAGTCCCAGCTCGGCGTTCGCCAGCGCCGCCGCCTCCTTCACCGCGGCGAGCGCTTCGACGAGGGCAGGGAATTCGCGCAGCGGAATCCCCGTGATGGGAAAGTTCTCGAGCGCGCGCAGCGTCTGGATGCCGTATAGCGCGTCGTCGGGCACGTCGCGCTCTCCGAGCAGGTCGTGCTCGCGTCGCGTGCGCGAACCGGCGAAGCCAAGCGTTCGCCCGTGGCCGACGAGTGTCGCGTCCGTCGCCGCGAGTCGCCGCGAGATCGTCCGCGCCGCGCGCCCGACGAGCGCGGCGTAGAGCGCGGGATACTCCTTGAGCATTTCCTGAACTTGTGCCGCCGTGAGCACGAAGGCATCGGTTCGCTGAACGGCGCGTGCGCTCGTCCCGTGCGGTGAATCATCCAGGAGCAGCCCCTCGCCCAGCGCCTCCCCGGCGCCGAGCGTCACGAGACGCACCGGCCGCCCTTGAACGCTCTTCTCGATCGCGACCGCGCCGCTCGCGAGAATGGCGAGAAAGGACCGCGGTGCCCCTTCGTTGAAGAGCATCTCGTCGCAATCGAACGTCCGCGGCGTGACGAGACGCGAAAGCTGATGGAGCGCGGACTCGGTGAGTCCCTCCAGAAACTGCGCCTGGCGCAGTTGGTCGCGGGTAGTCGAAGAGGCGGCCATGAGCCGGCGTTCAGCTTTCTGACGTGGTTTGCGGGACGCCTGGCGCCGTACCGGGCGCGTTCAAAGGGGCAGCAGTGACGAACCTACCGAGAAGCCCCCTGCTTCGGCAGGTGACGCGCGCCTCAGTGTCACGGCGGCTCGCGCGGGGCCGGTTCGGCACTGCCGCGCGACGCAGGGGCCTTTGGGCCGTGCTGTCCGTTCTCGAGCATTCGCTCTAGAATCAGGAGCGAAGCAGAGCTCTTTCCCTCAACCGCTGGAGGATCTTGTGCCCGTGTCCCGTCGTGATTTCATCGGCGCCGGCGCCGCCGCGGCGGCAGGATTGGCCCTCCCAAGCCTGGCCAGCGCCGCTGTCGCCCCCATCTCCAACCCCGCCGATGGGGGAACGGGCGCGCCCCGACGGCCGATCGTCATCTCGTCGGCGAACGGATTCTATCGGGACAATCCCGGCGGCAGCCCGATCAAGAAGGCCTATGACATGGTTGTCGCTGGCGCGGATCCGCTGGACGCGGCGATCGCCGGGGTCACCATGGTGGAGCTCGACCCGAACGACATGTCCGTTGGACTCGGTGGCCTGCCTAACGAGGACGGCGTCGTGCAGCTCGACGCGAGCTGCATGCACGGACCGACCAAGCGCGCCGGCGCCGTCGGTTGCCTCGAAGACATCGCCACCGCCGCACAGGTGGCAAAGGCGGTGATGGACCATACCGAGCACATACTCCTCGTCGGCGCCGGGGCGAAGAAATTTGCTCTGCAAATGGGGTTCAAGGAGCAGAATCTCCTCACCGACAAGTCGCGGGAAGCGTGGCTCAAGTGGAAGTCGCGTCTCAATCCGAACGACAACTGGCTCGACATCCCCGACGACACGACGCCTACCCGCCGGCCGCGCGTGACGCCGTCGCCGCACGGCAACGGCGACGATCACGTCTTTCTCGACGAGCGCGGTGTGCCATACACGTTCGGCACGATCAACATGAACGCGGTCACGGCCAGTGGCGACATCGGCTCGGTAACCACGACCAGCGGCATCGCCTGGAAGATTCCCGGCCGGGTTGGCGACAGCCCGATCATCGGCGCCGGCCAGTATTGCGACAACGACGTCGGTGCCGCCGGATCGACAGGACGGGGCGAGTCGAACATCGAGGTCTGTGGCGCGTTCCTCGCCGTCGAGTTCCTGCGACAGGGCAAGTCGCCCGAGGAAGCGCTGCTCGAGGTCATGCGTCGCGTGATCGCGATGACGGAGAAGCGCCTCCTCGACGACAAGGGCCGGCCCTACTTCGATCTGAGCTACTACGCGGTTACGAAGGACGGGCGCTACGCGGGATCGAGTGCGTACGAGGGTGGCACGTTCGCCGTCGCCGATGCGAGCGGTGTGCGCGTGGAGCCCGCGGTGTTCTTGTTCAAGCGCGACGAACGTCCGCGGCCGCGTTAGCACGATGCCCCAAATCAAAAAGACCCGCGAGCGAGGCTCGCGGGTCTTTTTGTACGTACCTATTGCGCCGTCGATCAGTGCACCTGGATCGAACCGTCCATACCCGCATGGATGGTGCAGTGATAGTTGTAGGTGCCCGGAGTCGTCAGCGTCACCGAGAAGGAGCCGCCTTGACCCTTGTCCCCGCTGTTCCCTGGCAGAGTGCCCGGCGCCGACACCCACGTCACGTTGTGCACCACCGAGCTCGGCCACGCGAAATTCACCGTGGCTCCGCTGGCGATGTCGGCTTGGTTCGGAGTGAACGAGTCACCGCTCGCGCCCACGTCGACCGCCAACGTCGCCGGGAAGCTGTTGGTCACGGTGATCTGCGCCTGTGAGCTCGTGATCTGATCGACAGTAGCGGTAATGTGGGCGCCTCCGAGAGTCGTTCCGGTCACCGTGACCGTCGCGCCGTTAGGCGCGATGCTCGCCACCGCGGAATTGTCGTTGTTCCAGGTGACTGTCTTTCCACTGATCGCGTTGCCGCTTGCGTCTCTCGGCGTGGCCGTGATGCTCACAGATTCTGTTGGCTTGATGAGGGCCGTCGACCGACTGAGCGACACACTGCTCACCGTTGCCGGAGGTGGGGGATTCGTGCCGCCGTCGCTCCCCCCGCTGCCACCGCAAGCGACGATGGGGCTGAGGGCGACTGTGAATACCAGCTTCGCGACGCGCATATGACAGAACTCCAATGACTGATCCGGGGTGAGGGGAACAACCCCACTATCCGGAATGAGGCGTCCAGAGTTCCCAATCGTGTCGCGGTCGCGGCCATGGTCGGCGCCAGAGGCGCCACACCGACGACCTACGCGCCGGCCGGGTCCGGCAGGAGATTGAGCATGGAGGGGCGCTTCTCGTCGAGCGGCGCCGGTCTTGGCTCCGTGGGAGGTTCCGGCGGCGGCGCGGCCACTGCCTCCAGCCGCAGGTTCGACACGAGCTGCGACAGCCGCTCGGCGGCGCTCGAGAGAGCGGCCGCGGCGGCCGCGATTTCCTGCGTGCTCGCGCTTTGCTCTTCACTCGATGCCGCTACTTGCTGCATTGCCGCGGCGAACGATTCGGTGCCCGTGCTGAGCTGCGCCAATCGTTTCGTGATTTCGGCGACGAGCGTATTCGCCGACGTCGCCGTTCGCTCGATCGCGTTCGTCCATGTCTCGTTGCCCTGGACCGCATCCTCCACCGCCACGAACGAACGCGCGCCGTGCTCGGTTGCCTCCAGGACTTGACGCACTGTCGCAACTGATCGCTCGCTCGAGGATCGTGACGCCTCGACGCCGCGCAGCACGCCGCCCATGACCTGCTCCGTGCGCTGCGCCGCTTCCGACGACATCGCGGCAAGGCGTCGCACTTCACTTGCGACGACCGCGAAGCCTTGACCATGCTCGCCCGCGCGAGCGGCCTCCATTGCCGCATTCAGCGCGAGCAGCTTCGACTGCCGGGCGAGCTTCTGCACGAGCGTAACGAAGCTGCGCACCTCGAGCGACGCGGTAGCAAGTCCTTCGATCGCCGCGGCGCTGGCGACGACGTCCTTCGCGAGCACCTCCAGGGCGCGAGCGCTCTCGTCCAGCTTCGTCCGACTCTCGAGCGAGAGCCCGCGCAGCTGTTCGTTGCGCGCTACTCCCTCGTGCGCGCCATCTCGGAGCTCGCCGGCGATCCGAACGAGTTGTTCCGCCGACGCGGACAGCGTTTGAATCGACTGCGCCATGCCCGTGGACTGCTGCGAGAGCTCGCTCGCCGTGTGCGCGATTTGTCCCGCCGACGCAGCCATTTCTTCCGTGCCCGCCGTGATTTGTGCGGACATTGCCGAGGTCTCCGAGGCCGACGACCCCAGCGCGAGCGCGAGCCTCCTCAACTCAGCCACCATGGCAGCAACCGCACGCGAGAGGCGACCGATCTCGTCCTCCGCGCCCGCATGACTCACTTCCCGAGACAGATCGCCGGCAGCCACAGCCTCCGCGAGCTCCGCGAGATTCGCGGCGGGCGTCGTGATTCGCCGCTCGATCGATCGACTCACCAGGACCAGAACGCCGACAAGGGCGACCAGCACCACAACCGCGCCACCCAACAGCAGGAGTTGCGCGCGGAGAATGGGTTTGCCGAGGACTGCCTCGTCTTCGTGAGCGACAAGACGCCAGTGGCCGTCGTTGGCGGCAATTACCGCCGCTCGTTGGCTTGCCTTGTCGACACCGAAGCCGATGATGGTGTCGGTGATCCCGCGGGTGAGATCGTCCGCGCCCGTCAGAATGCGGAATCGGGTTCCGCCGGCGGAGCTGGCGATGATGTGGCCCGTCGAGTCCACGAGATCCACACGAAACGAAGAGCCGACACCCCCCATCATCAGCGCCGTGTCGACGCTGGCGAGACCGAATTTCGCTTTGATCACGCCGACTCGCCGTCCGTGATCACGTACCACGCGGCCAAGCTCCACGACCGTCTCGCCTGTCGCCTTGTCCTCGGTGGCATTCGGGTCGCTCACGCCGTCCTTCCAGGCCACCTGCCACCAGCTTTCGTCGCTTTGAACGAAATCGGAGGAGGGAGACGTCGTGACCGCGTTGAAGCCGTACTGGTCGGTGAGGATGACCTCCGCGATGTCGAGCTTTGGCAGAAGATCGACCAGGTACTCCATCGAGGTCGAATCCACCTGTTGCGAACGCGTCTTTTTGAATCGCTCCTCGATCACGGGGATCGGTTCGTTCGGCAGCCCGCGGCTCCGTGCGACGGCGGCGCCCTTCTTCGCTGCCTCGATGACGGAGTTGTCCCACGCCATCAGGTCGACCTGCCGGAAGCGTTCGGCGAGAGCGCGATCGACGAGGAGTGCCGATCGACGCGCGGCGTCGGAAAGGACCGCGTTCTGCTGCTGCCTGATCGCGCGACCGAGACCGACGCTGCCGCCGCCGGTGACCATGGTCAAGAGGAGAATCGCGACCGCGCCAGTCGAAAAGACATAGCGGCGGCGGAGCGAGCTCTTTACGCCGTTGGCGCGACTGCGCGAGCGACGGCGAAAGAGCTTCCAGTTCATGATCGGCGACATGCGCTTTTCGCGGTTGGCGATGCCATTCGACTCCGCCTACATTGCCTTAGAGAATTCGCTTAACGCTTGAGCGACGGGATCGCGGATGTCCGCCCGCGTAGCGCACCGTCTCGCCTCGAAAATGACTGAAGTGACGCACCGAAAACCGGATTCGGCCACCGAGCCGGACGGCTACGATCCTGGGATCGTCGAAAAGAAATGGCAGACTCGATGGGAGGAGCGGGGAACGAATCACACCGACCTCGAAGGTGGTGCGCGTCCGTTCTACGCTCTGATGATGTTCCCATACCCGTCAGCGGAAGGGTTGCACGTCGGCAACCTCTTCGCGTTCACGGGCAACGACATCTATGGACGATTCCAGCGTCTCCAAGGGCACACGGTTTTCGAGCCGATTGGCTTTGACGCATTCGGCATCCACTCGGAGAATTACGCGCTCAAGGTCGGCGTTCACCCGGCCGAACTGATCCCGCGCAACATCGAGAATTTCCGCCGGCAGTTGAAGAGCGCGGGGCTGATGATCGATTGGCGGTACGAGCTCTCGACCACCGATCCCAGCTACTACAAGTGGACGCAGTGGATCTTCCTCGAGCTCTTCAAGCGCAAGTTGGCGTACCGCGGGCGCGCGGCGGTGAACTGGTGCCCCAAAGACAAGACCGTGCTCGCGAACGAGCAGGTCATCGCCGGCGCGTGCGAGCGGTGCGGCACCAAAGTCGAGCAGCGTTTTCTCGAGCAGTGGTTCTTCAAGATCACCGACTACGCGGAGCGTCTGCTCGCTGACCTGGACTGGATCGATTGGTCGGAGAGCACGAAGACCGCGCAGCGAAATTGGATTGGCCGCTCGGAAGGCGCCGAAGTCGTTTTTCGCGTCGCGGATCTGCTCGAGATGGCGGGTGCCGCGACGGTCGGCCTGAACGTCATGGCAACGACGGCGGAGCTGAACGCGCTCGTCACCGACATCAAAGTCTTCACGACGCGTCCGGATACGATTTTCGGCGCCACGTATCTCGTGCTCGCGCCCGAGCATCCGCTCGTCGACGCGCTGACGTCGGACGAGCAGCGCGAGGAGGTCACCGCCTATCGCCGAAACGCGGCGAAGCAGGACATCGTCACGCGGAAGGTCAACAAGGAGAAGACGGGCGTCTTCACCGGCGCGTACGCGATCAATCCGGCGACCGGCGCGCCGATACCGATCTGGATCGCCGACTACGTGCTCATGGAGTACGGTACCGGCGCCATCATGGCCGTGCCCGGACACGACGAGCGTGATTTCGAATTCGCTAACGTCTTCGGTCTGCCGATCGTGCGCGTCGTCGCGCCGCGCTCGGCGCACGCGGCGCACATCGACTCGCAGAACCGCGACGAGCATTCCACGCTCAGCGAGCCCTATCTCGAGACCGAGAACGCGCACCTCGTGAATTCGCGCCACTTCAACGGCCTCACCGTCGAAGAAGGCAAGCACGCGATAGTCACCTGGCTCGCGAAGCACAAGCATGCGAAGGCGTTCGTCAACTACCGCCTGCACGATTGGTGTGTCTCGCGGCAGCGATACTGGGGTCCACCGATCCCGATCATCTACTGCGACAAGTGCGGTGAGGTGCCGGTTCCGGAGAAGGATCTTCCGGTCGAGTTGCCGAACGTCGAAGACTTCACGCCCGACGACACGGGCGTCTCACCACTCGCGCGCGTCGAGTCCTGGTATCGCGTCCCCTGCCCGAAGTGCGGCGCCATGGGTCGGCGCGAGACCGATGTGTCGGACACGTTCCTCGACAGCGCCTGGTATTTTCTCCGCTACCCGAGTGCCCGCGTCGAGAACGCTCCCTTCGATGAGAGAATGCTCGAGAAGTGGCTGCCGGTGAACTCGTACATCGGCGGGAACGAGCACGCCGTCCTGCACCTGCTCTATTCTCGCTTCGTGACGATGGTCCTGCACGACGCGGGGCACCTCTCGTTCGAGGAGCCGTACACGAAATTCCGCGCCCACGGCACGATCATTCGCGACGGCGCGAAGATGTCCAAGAGTCGCGGCAACGTCGTGAACCCGGACGTGTACATCGAGCGCTGGGGCGCGGATACCTTCCGCACGTACTTGATGTTCCTCGGCCCGTACGAGGAAGGTGGCGATTTCCGCGATCAGAGCATCGCCGGCGTTAGGC
Source organism: Gemmatimonadaceae bacterium (assembly GCA_036557635.1). GTDB lineage: Bacteria > Gemmatimonadota > Gemmatimonadetes > Gemmatimonadales > Gemmatimonadaceae > AG2. The sequence goes on along the minus strand of DATBHD010000238.1, from coordinate 21,730 downwards.
GCTTCCTCGATCGGCTCTGGGCGAGCACCGTCGACGCGCGACGCAGCGGCGCGCCGGATGAGGCCGTCCTGCGAAAGCTGCACCAGACGATCAAGAAGGTCGGCGACGACCTGCCGCGCCTGCAGTACAACACCGCGATCGCGGCGATGATGGAGTACATGAACGTGCTGCGGGCGAAGGAGCGCACACCGCACGTCGACGAGGTAGTGCCGCTCGTTCAACTCGTGTCCCCATTTGCGCCGCACGTCGCCGAGGAGCTCTGGGAGCGGTTAGGCAGGCAGGGGAGCATCTTCGATGCCGGCTGGCCGGCATTCGACGCGTCGCTCGCCGCGGAGGATCTCGTCACCATCGCCGTGCAGGTGAATGGCAAGCTGCGTGGGACCGTCCAGCTGGCGCCAGACACCGGTGAGGAAGGCGCCGTCGCCGCGGCGCTCAACGATCCCGCGATCGCCAGGTTCGTTGCCGGGCCACCGAAGAAAGTGATCTACCGGCCCGGGCGAATCCTGAGTCTGAGCGTCTGATTGGCGCGTCCTTTCGACGAGCGCGACGATTTCTAGAATGTGATCCCGAACGTGACCGGAATCGTCACGAACGACGGACCCTGCGCGAGCGCGAAGTGCAGCCGCACCTCGGCGTACGCGCCGACGCCGGTCAACGGAATCGAAAGGCCCGTTCCGACGTTGAAGCCGGCGCTGTTCCCCTGATCGCCGACGTGGTATAGCCCCATGCCGCCGATCAGGTACGGGTGCGCCTGCGAGCCGGGCGTGTGATACACGACGTTCACCAGGAACGCGACCGTGTTCGCGTCCGTCGTGTTGAGCGCGTTCTTATCATGGGCGAAGTATTGGTAGAGCACTTCGCCACGAATGCCAAGCGGCTCGCTCGGCACGCGAAACTCCGCCATGCCGTCGACATTGAACCCTGGCTGCCGATTCTTCGCGAGGCCGCCGGCGGGAATGCTGATGCCACCGCCGAGGCCGAGGACCGGCAAGGGCATCGTCTGGGCGCCCGCGGCCTGCGCGCCGAGTCCGCGCGCGCCGAAACAGAGCGCAACAAGAGCCACGATAGTTGAGAGTCTACGCATGAGGGAGGGGGAGGCTGTGGATGACCGGCGAAACTGAACCTAATGAGGGGACGCCGGATGAGGCGCCGTCCCCGGATTAGACAATCCCACTGATCCATTCGCCGACAAAGTAGCCGACGACGGCGACACCGAGTCCGACGACGAACATGTCGAGGCCGGAACGGAACACGCCGCGCCCGGTGAAGATCGATCGCGCCGCGCCGACCAGAAAGTGTGAGAGCATTGAAACGACGAATGCGACCACGATCGCCGTCGTGCCACCCCAGATCAGAAAGGCGAGCACCGGAATGAACGCGCCAACCGCGGTCGCGACGCCTGTCACCCAACCTTCGCGCAACGGCGACATGTGCGGCTCGCCGATGCCGAGCTCCTCCTGCACCTGTTCCTCGAGCATGCGCTGCGGATTCGCCATCACTTCCGTCGCGAGCGCATGCGCGTTTTCGACGCTCATCCCCTTGGTCTCGTAGATCAGCGCGAGCTCGTCCCGCTCGACCTCGGGCATCAACGCGACTTCGTCGCGCTCCATCGCGATCTCGTTCGCGTACACCTCCTGTTCGCTCTTCGCCGCGAGATAGCCGCTCGAGCCCATCGAGAGCGCGTCCGCGATCAGCCCCGCGACGCCGGCGACCACGACCGTGTGATGCGCCTGCGCTGCCGTCGCGCCGATGACGCCCGCGACCAATCCGAAGTTCGCCGTCAGTCCATCGTTGAAGCCATACACGACATTGCGAAGAAATCCCCCGGACTCGATCCGATGCCATGGCTCTCCCTTCTTTCCCGAGATCGCGTTCAATGTCGTTGCATGCTCCGCGGATTCGCGGGCGAGCGTCAACGCCTCGCCGTGCCCGGCGACGTCCCGCGCCGTCGTTCGATGCATATCGAGGTACCCTCTGACCTCGCGTCCCTCCTCGGCGAGCAGCATCGGGAGGAGGAACCCCGGCCCGAGCACGCGCCCCAGCATTGCGAGGAGACGCGTTCGTGCGCTCGGACGAAACTGCCTAACGGGATGCCCATGCTCCGCGAGCAGTTTGGCCCAGATCTGGACGTGCCGGTCCTCGACCTCCGCCAAGCGGCGATAGAGATCCTTCTTCTTGGGATCGGGCTCGGCGTCCGAAAGCAGCCGATAGAGGTACGCGGCATCCGCCTCGTCCTGCCAATGGTGCTCGAACGCGTGCAGGTCCGGTGCGGCCGAGGGTTGCGGCGCGATTTGAGGCATCGAAGGCGGAGCGCTCATGGACGTGAGGGAACAGACTCCAAAAGCTAATCCCCCTCCCGGAAACCCTGGTGACCCTCGCGAGTGTCTGACCTGTTGACGCAGACAAAAACTCGTACTCGAGGTCGTATGCGACTCCACTCTTACGTGACCGCCGTGCTCGTACTGTCGGTTCCCGGGCTGGCCGTGCCGGCCGCGGCGCAGAATGCGCGGATCTACTCGATACCACGCGCCGACGTCCTGCGCGGCGACGATCCGGCGCGTGCCGCCCTTGGAATCAGCGTTGCGGGCTCGACGAGCTCGCGCGACACGCTCGGCCTCCTCGTCTCGGCGGTAACGGCAAATGGTCCAGCCGAGCGCGCGGGAATCGAGGAAGGAGATCGCATTGCCTCGATCAACGGCGTAAACCTCCGCCTCTCGCCAGACGACGCGGGTGATTTCGAAGCCAGCAGCGCGATGAGCCGCCGCCTTACGCGTGAGCTCAGCAGGCTGCGTCCCGGTGACGACGTCGACCTCCGCATTTACACCGGCGGCCGAACGCGCACCGTCCGCGTGAGAACCGTCGATTCGGACTCGCTGTACGGACGCCGCCGACTCTCGCGCACCGACCTCGAGGATCGTGCGGCACTTGGCTTTGGCGTCGGGTCCACGGGTAGCCGGCGCGACAGTCTGGGTGTCCTCGTTATGTTCGTCGACGACTCGGGACCGGCGGGTCGCGCAGGCATCGAAGAAGGCAACCGCATCGCCGAGATCAATGGCATCGATCTACGCACGGGGCGTGACGACTCCGATGACGAGTTCATGGGCAACTCGAGGGTTCGTCGTCTGCAGCGTGAGATCGGTCGCATCCGTCCCGGCGACGATGTGGACCTCCGCGTATACGCGAACGGCCGCTACCATGACGTGAAGGTCCGCGCGGCGCGGGCGTCGGAGCTCTCTCACCGCCACAACTTCATCTTCGGCGGTGACGCGATGGGCATGAACATGTTTCCGGGTTTCGACGGAGCGCTCATCGGCGGCCAGGTGCGTGACGCGATCGAGCGTGCGATGCAGGGAACGGGTCGGGCCCTCGAGGGACTCGGTCGTGGCCTGAACCGGTCGCGCGTTTGGCAGGACCGACTGGATGACGACGATCCGCCTCGAGCCGAGCGGATCGAGCCGGTTCATGTCGAGCCAGTTCATATCGAGCCGCTCGAGCCAAGCAGATTGCGTCGGACGGCGCCGGCCAGAGCTCCGTACGGCTCAGCCCTCATACGCGAGCGAACGCCAAGCTCGGACGCCGTCAGCGCCACCAGAATGCGGGACGACGCTTCGAATAGCGCGGCGGCGGTCGACATCGCCGGCCTGCGCATGGTTCCAGTAGGTGCGGAGCTGGCCTCGTACCTGGGCAAAGGAAGCGAGCGCGGTCTTCTCGTGATTGGTGTGCCGGGTTGGGCGCGCGGTGCCGTCCGTGCCGGCGACGTCGTGCTCTCGGTAGACGGCGAGCCGGTGAGACCGGACGACGGCTCCGACCAAGTCACGGTCGTTCTGCCTCGCTTCCGCGACGTGCAGCTCGAAATTCTGCGTGACAGCGTGCATCACACGATAACGCTTCCCGCTCGCCACTAGCCTTGCTGCTCTCATTCCGAGCGAAGCGAGGGATCTGCGCTTCTGTAGTTCTGGAGGTACAGATCCCTCGTCCTCTCGTCGCCGGGGCTTCTCGGGCAAGCGCGTCGCTTCTCGGGATGACAACGGTGATTAGTTTCGCTCTACATGAGACCAGCACAGTGCGCGTTGGTTGTCCTCACCGTCGCGTCCCTGGCATCCTGCGCGCGGGGACTGCCGCGGCGCGGCGCCGAGCCCGCGGCGGGCGTTGCCCCAGGCATCGAAGTGCTCCTCAGCGACTCGCTGCGGCTCGTTCGTGGCAAGCGCGTTGGCCTGATTACGAATCAGAGTGGCCGGGATCGGCACGGCACCAGCACGATCGACCTTCTTTATCGAGCGCCGGGGGTACGCCTAACGGCTCTCTTCGGTCCGGAGCACGGCTTGCGCGGCGTCGCCGAAGCGGGAGAGTCGGTGTCGTCGACAACCGACTCGGCCACCGGTGTCACGATCTATTCCCTCTATGGCAAAACGAACACGCCGACGCCGGAGATGCTCCGCGACGTCGACGTGCTCGTGTACGACATCCAGGACGTGGGAGCGCGAGTCTACACCTACGAATGGACGATGGCTCTCGCGGCCGAGGCGGCGGGTAAGCTCGGCAAGAAATTCATCGTGCTCGATCGCCCCGATCCGATTCGTGGCGATCGAGCCGACGGAAACATCCTCGACCCACGTTTCCGCTCCTTCGTCGGACAGTATCCCGTCGCCTTGCGCTACGGACTCACCCCCGGCGAGCTGCTGCGCTACCTGGTCGGCACCGGGCAGGTCACGGCCGATGTCACGGTCGTCCCGATGCGCGGCTGGCGCCGGTCGATGTGGTGGGACGAGACGAGAATTCGCTGGGTGAATCCCTCGCCAAATCTGCGTTCGCTCGACGCGACACTCCTGTACCCGGGCACCGTCTTCTTCGAGGGGACGAACGCCACCGAGGGGCGTGGTACCGACAAGCCGTTTCAGTTGATCGGCGCGGAGTGGCTCAGCGACGCCGGCGCCATCGCGGGCGAGATGAACGCACAGGCGCTCGCCGGCGTGCATTTCGATTCGACGTCTCGCACGATCGAGCCGAGGGGCGGTTACAAGTTCGGCGGCAAGACGATCCCGATGATCGAGATATCGGTCACCGATCGAAACGTAGTGCGCCCGGTGGAAGTCGGCGTGCGGCTCCTGCGCGCGATTTACGTTCACCATCGCGCGGAATGGCAGTGGCGTCCCTCCATCGATCGGTTGGCGGGCACCGATGCGTTGCGCCAGGCGGTCGAGCAGGGCACCATCGATGACCTGCTCCGAGACTGGACTCGTCAGGCGACCGAGTGGCAGAACCAGACGCGCCCATACTGGATTTATTAGCGTTCGCGCTCCAGGTTCTCAAAATGCTCAACCGAGCGAGAGGGCGGATCGTCATCGCGGCTCTTGCGCTGGCGGCGTGTGGCACGCCGGCGCCGCCGCGGCAATCCACCGGCCAGCCTTACGACAGCGTCTTCACCGAGCAGCTGGCGTCCGGTGTCGTCCATCGTCGCCTCGTCGTGAATCAGGGACCGTTCACGATCAACGTCGTCGAAGTGAATGTTCGACGCCGCGATCTCACGGTCACGGCGGCACACGCACTCGACTCGCTCCGCGGGCGGGAGCTGACGAGCTCCATCGTCGCGAGGCGCGACGCCTCGGGCACGCCAGTCATCGCCGCCGTAAACGCGGACTTCTTCAGCCTCCAGACTGGCGAGAACGAGAACAATCAGGTCATCGACGGCACCGTGCTCAAGGGAGTCGCGATCACCGAGTCTCCCTTCGATTCACTGCACACGGTTCATTCGCAGTTTGGAATGACCTGCGACGGACATCCGGTAATCGACCGGTTCACCTTCGCCGGTGCCGTGCTGACGCCACCGCCGGCGCGCGCGGTGCTGCCGCTCGACGCCGTCAACTCTCGACCGCGTGACGACGCGACGGTGCTGTACACGTCGGCGTACGGCACTACACCAACCGATTCGGCTGGCCGCCTAACGGTCGACGCGCCGCTTCGCGTTGTGGGGCAGCGCGGCGACACCGTGCTGCTGCAGGCTGCTGGAGCGCCGCGATCGGGAGGGGGGACGACCATCCATGCCGGCGAAGCCGTGCTTTCCGGCAGCGGAGCGAGCGCCGAGGTCGTGCGCCGCCTCGCGGGATCCCTCGGGCCGGCGACGCAGTTGAGTGTGGTCACCTCATTCAACCCGCGGCGCGGACGACTCTGCACGCTCGTCGGTGGGTGGCCCCGGATTGTCGTCGATGGCCGCAGCATCGCCGACAGCGTCGATCGCCTCGAGGGGACCTTCCCGCGCTTCTCGACGACGCGCCATCCGCGCACCGGCGTCGGTTTCTCCCGCGACAGCTCGACGCTGTACCTGATCACCGTCGACGGACGGGGCGAATCCAGCTCCGGGATGTCACTCGCCGAGTTCGCGTCGCTCATGCAATCGCTGGGCGTGGCGCAGGGACTCAATCTCGACGGCGGCGGCTCGACGACACTCGTCATTCGCGGCCGCGTCGCGAATCACCCCTCCGACTCGACCGGCGAACGAAAGGTCGGCAACGCCCTGCTCGTCACACGGCGGCGTTAGGCGCTGCCATCATGCCGAGCGGCGCGAGGGATCGTTGCTCGAGGAGTCCACGAAGTAGATCCCCGTCGCCGCGCGCCTCGGGATGTCATCAGAACTCCACCTGCGCTCCGAGCTCGACCACGCGGTTAGGCGGAATGCCGAAGAACTCCGTCGCCGATCTCGCGTTTCGCGTCATCACGACAAAGAGACGCTTGCGCCAGCGGGCGAGCCGGAGCGGGCGCGGAGCTCCCTCGCTCGGGGCCGGCGCGCGGCGTACGCCGGGCTTGGGCGATGTCTCGCGGCCGTACCGTGAGCGATCCGCGATGATGATTCGCTCGCGCCCGAGGTAGAACGTCGTGTCCAGCGCGCGCGCCCGCAGTCCTTGCGCCTTCGCGATCGACAATACCTCGGGCACGTCGGGAGTCTCCATGAAGCCGTACCGCGCGGTGACTCGATAAAAACCCTGCTGGAGACGCTCGACGGTGACGCGCTCGTCGTCCGGCACCTCGGGGACTTCCTCGGTGAGGATCGACATCAGCACCACCTGCTCGTGCAACACCTTGTTGTGCTTGAGATGATGCAGCAGGACGACGGGAACGCCCTCGGCCGACGACGTCATGAACACCGCCGTCCCCGCGACGCGAGGCGGCTTGCGACGCTCGACATCGTCGAGAAAGAGACTGAGCGGCAACGATCCCGCGTGCAGAACCTCGTTGAGCATCATGCGTCCCTTCTTCCACGTGCTCATCAGCGTGAACACGCCGATGGCGATCGCGACGGGAACCCAACCGCCGTGCTCGAACTTGATCGCGTTCGCCGAGAACAGGGAGATGTCGACGAAGAGGAACGCCGCCGTTAGGCTGCCGACATGCGCGAGCGACCAGTTCCAGCGCGACCGCGCAACGACGTAGAACAGAATCGACGTGATTGCCATCGTGCCGGTGACGGCAATGCCGTACGCCGCGCCGAGCGACGTCGAATTGCGGAACACCAGCACGAGCAGCAGACAACCGACCATCAACGCATTGTTGATTTCGGGGATGTAGATCTGCCCCACCTGCGAGTGCGACGTGTGCACGATCGTCACGCGCGGTGAGTAGCCGAGCTGCACGCTCTGTTGCGTGAGCGAGAAGGCGCCGGAGATGAGTGCCTGCGACGCGATCACCGCGGCGACGGTCGCGATGACGACAAGCGGCCAAAGCAGCGCACTCGGCGCGAGCTGGAAGAAGGGATTCGAGGCCGCCGCCGGATTGCGCAGGACCAGCGCCCCCTGACCGAAGTAGTTCAGGAGCAGGGCGGGAAAAACGAGACCGAACCACGCCAATCGAATCGGTCGCTTTCCGAAGTGCCCCATGTCCGCGTACAGCGCCTCCGCGCCCGTCACCGCGAGGACGACAGCGCCGAGCACGAGGAAGCCGGTCCTGCCGTTGGCACTGAAGAACTGAAGACCGTACAAGGGATTCAGAGCGAACAGCACGCGCGGTTCGCGTGCGATCTCTGCTGCACCGAGCACGGCGATGGTGGCGAACCAGAGCGCCATCAACGGACCGAACGTACCACCGATGCGCGCCGTCCCGAATCGCTGAAAAACGAACAGCGCGAGCAGAATCAGGAGCGCCACCACCACGATGATCGTTTCCGGCAGGTGCGGATGTACCACCTGCACGCCCTCGACGGCGCCGAGAACCGAGATCGCTGGTGTGATGATTCCATCGCCATACAGCAGCGAAGCGCCGAAGAGTCCCAGTGTGACGAGAAACCAGCGGCGCCGTCGATCGGCGACGCGGCGCTCCTGCTGCAGCAGCAACGCGAGCAGGGCGAGGATGCCTCCCTCGCCCCGATTGTCCGCCCGCATGATGAACACGATGTACTTGATGCTCACGACGATGATGAGCATCCACACAATGAGCGAGAGCACGCCGTAGACGTTCAGCCGCGACGCCTCGAGGCCATACTCGGGGTCGAAGCACTGACGCAGCGCATACAGCGGACTCGTGCCGATGTCGCCGTAGACAATGCCGAGCGCGATCAACGAGAGCCCGGCGAGACGGCGTCCGCTCGGACGCGCCTCGAGGCTCTGACGATGCGGCCGAACCGCGGCGAAGAATCCACTTGCGCCAGACGGCGGCTCTTTAGGCGTTGCACTAGTAGAGGCCTCCGTTGCCGCTGCCGGCGAGGCCTCCGTGGCGGCGCTCGCGCCGCCCTTGCGTAGGGGCTCTGCAGTCATCGAGTTTGGCGGGACTTGGCCCGCCCGAGTCTCGTTGCACCCCACCTGAAGCCGAGCATATCCACAGGATAGTGCAACGCAAAAATGGGTCACGGATGAGGAGCCGTGACCCAAGACCCAATCTAGCTCAGCGCTCAGGCCGGGAAAGCGCCTGCCTCGACTAGGGTTTTGCTTCGCCTCCTTTGGACGAGTCGCTTTCCTCCTGAGTGAGCTTCTCGATCTCCGCTGCCGCCCGCTTGAGGACATCGCTGATCTTCGCCAGCCGGTCGCGATCGTTGGGGGAGCGCGAAGCGACATAGAACGTCGCGCGCGCGAGACCTGCCATCGATCGCTTCAGCTCGGACATCGGGGCATCGAAGAACCCTTCCACGAACTTGGCAATCCGCTCGAAGATGTCGTCGACGGTCGCGCTGTGCTCCTCGAGATGCTTTCGACCCTCGTCGGTGATCTCGTAGATCTTTCGGCCGCCCTCCTCGGGCATCGCGCGGGCGTATCCGAGGTCCTCGAGCATCGTGAGCGTCGGGTAAACCGTTCCCGGGCTCGGCGCGTAGGCGCCTCCGAACCGCTCCTCGAGCTCCTTGATGATCTCATAGCCATGGCGCGGCTTCTCGGCCAGAAGTCTGAGGATGACATACTTCAGATCACCCTGTTCGAATACGCGGCCCGCTCTCGCCCTCCAGCCACGACCGCGCGGGCCGCCGCCCGGCCCCCAGAAGTCACTCATGAAGCCCTCGAATCCCCACCGAGCGCGATGATGACCGTGGCCGCTCCCCGAGTTCCCACAGCCCCTCCAATCTCCGAGATCAATGAATGCACCGAGCATAGTCGTCTCCTGGCGATATACCGCAGATATATCTTGCGAGTCGCCGTAACGATATATCATGAGATATATCGACGCAAGGGCAGGGAGTTATACCGGGTCCCTAGCGCGACGCCGCCACCGCGAGCGGTCCAGGAGGGCGAACGGCGCGTCCATCGATCAGCTTTTTGCGCAGTCGCTTCGCGGTGTACATCGTCATGTCGGCACGGGTGAGCAGGTCATCGGGGGTCATCTGGCCATGCTCGTCCGGCTGCGCGAGGCCGACGCTTACCGAGAGCGGGAGATCCTTCCGTGTCGCGAGCGCGACGAGTGGCTCGCGCCAGCGTGCCGTCCACGAATCCGGAGAGGCGTCAGCGGGCGCGGTCGCGAGCACGGCGAATTCGTCACCGCCGACGCGCGCGACGATATCCGTCGAGCGAAACGCCTGTCGAAGCACGGTCGCGACTTCCATCAGCGCGCGATCGCCCGCCCAGTGGCCGTAGGTGTCGTTGATGATCTTCAGCTCATCGACGTCGAAGAAGATCTGCCAGATGGTTCTCGGTTCGGCCACCTTGAGGAGCGACGCGGCGCGTGTGACATAGCCGCGCCGGTTGTACAAGCCGGTGAGCTCGTCGGTGAACGCGGCGGCGCGGAGGGAGGAGGTTAGGCGGTGGCGCTCCGCGGCAACGAGCAGGATGCGGAGCAGTCCCGGCGTGTCGAGCTGCGCCGCCGTCACGCAGTCCTCGGCGCCGAGCCGGATCGCGCTGAGGAAGAGCGACTCCTCGAACCACGGGACGACGACGACGACCGCGGCCTCCGGAACCGCCCGGCGAGCCGCCATCATCGAGATCCCCAACTCCACCGCCGCGCCTAACGCGATGAGGACGACCTCGGGTGCGTGCGACACCGCGCGCGACTCGTCAGGCATCGCGGCCGGCACCAGCTCGACTGCTTCGACGTCGCGAAGCAGCACGCGCAGCTCCTCGGCCACCCCATCGGATCCGTGGTCGACGATTGCGGCGCGCAGGCGTACGGCGGAGTCGTGAGCGATCATGCGGCGAATGGTGAGGCGATGGTGTCCGGGCCCTTGTCCGACTGCTCCGGGAGAGGCACCGGCGAGGGAAATGCCCTGGAGGCGGGAAGTGATTCCAGAATGCGCGCGAAGCGATCGAGCACGTCTGGATCGAACACCCGCTCACGATCGGCGCGCATTGCCTCGAGTGCGTCCTGAGGCGAGTATGCGGCGCGATACGGCCGGTGAGTGGTCAAGGCATCATACACGTCGGCGACGCACAAGATCCGCGCGCTGATGGGAATCGCATCGCCGCTCAGACCACTGGGATAGCCCGCGCCATCCCATCGTTCATGGTGATGGCGAATCATCGGCAAGACGTCCCACGGAAACTCGACATCCTTGAGCAAATCGGCGCCGGCCGACGCGTGGCGCTCCATGATCGAGCGCTCGGCGGGGGTGAGCGGCGCGGCCTTGTTGAGAATGTCCGACGGCACGACGAGCTTGCCGACGTCGTGCAGCAGGGCGCCGATGCGCATCCAGAACAGCGTCTGGTCGTCGAAGCCCATCGTCTTCGCCATCGCACACGTGTAGTCGGCGACGCGCTCGCAATGGCCAAGGGTGTAGCGGTCCTTCGATTCGATCGACTGGCCCCACTGCCTAACGACATCGAGGAAGCGGCGCTCCAGCCGCTCGCTGCGGCGCCGGACGTCGGCGACGTCGCGCTGCAGGCGCAGCCTGGCGAAGAGCCGATGCGAGGCGTTGAGTGCCTGGAGCGCGTCGCGATGGCGGCGGAGCGTCGTGTAGAGCTCCGCCTGCTCGCGAGCGCTCTCGGCGGCGAGGAGAAGGTCCTCGCGGCGGAGCGCGCTCTCGTAGGCGACGCGCAGGTATTCCTCCGCTTCCTCGGCGCGTCCCAGCTCGCGCGCGATGACGCCGCAATGCTTGTACACCTCGCTCAGGACGCGGACGTCGTTGAGCGGCCGCGCTTCCTGCAGGACGCGCTCGCAGACGACCTGCGCGTCGACGTAATCGCCGCGGGCGATGCGCATCGCGGCGCGGTTGACGTCGACCATGAGCGCGATGCTGGCGTCGCCGCAAACCTCGCACAGCGCCAGCGCCTCCTGATAGGTGCTCTCGGCATCGTCCCAGCGAGCGAGATCGGCGTACGCGAGACCGATGTCGTTGAGCAGGTTCGCAACGTACGTGTCCAATCCGAGCGCGCGGTATCCGGCGAGGCTAACGCGGTAGTGGCGCAGAGCGAGGGGCACGTCGCCACGCATGCTGGCGATGACGCCGAGGTTCTGCTCGACCATCGCGACGAGGCGCGCATCGCCGGCGATCTGCGCCACGCGACCCGCCTCCAGATAGAGCGCTTCGGCTTCATCGAGCTGCCCGCGCTGCCAATGGCTGATGGCGATGATGTTCTTCGCGTTGGCGATCGCGGCAGAGTCGCCGTGTGCCTCGGCGACCGCGAGCGCGGCGCCGACACAATCGAGGCCGGACTCCACGTCACCGTCGTCGAGATACAATCGGCCGACGCGACGCAGGATGAGCGACGCCTCCTCGGCCTCGGATTCCGAGCGCAGGAGATACAACGCGCTCTCGTAGCGTCGCCGTGCCAGCTCGCGCTGGCCGGCGCGCTCGGCGCGATCTGCCTCGTCGAGCAGCGTGGAGACAGCGGTGCCGTCGTGCTGGCGGCCGGCGCGTCGTGTTGCGGTCGTGGGTCGCATCAGCGGGAATTCACGACAGTGTCTTTTGCCGCTGACGCGACCGTATAGCCGGAGAAGTGGTGAATCTGCAGAATCGCGCTGTGGGCGGCGGCGTCGATCTCCACGGGCAGCAGTTCGCTCACGCGCACGTCACCCGTCACGGCGTCGGTCACCAGCGAGTCTTCGGCGAAGTAGCCGGCGAGGAGCTGCGGCCCCATCACGGAGATCCGCGTCAGCCGCAACCCGCGCAATGTCTGCGTGAGTTGGATCGGCACGGGGAATTGCAATCCGTGCGGCTCGAAGCGGTACGCGAGCGGCTCGCCTCTGAGAGCGATCACCGTGATGTGCGTCGGTGTCGACACCGCGCCGGCGGGCACGGTAATCGTTAGGCCCGTGGCGGGATTCCGCGCGATGGTGCCCGCGGGTCCGACGTCGAAGCCCCAGCGCAGCTCGGCGGCGAGGCCGGTCTGTCGGTACAGGGGATGGACGCGGGCACTCCGTGGGCCACCGACGCGGAACGCCGACGCGCCGTCGATGCGTGGTGAGACGAGTTGCGCCTGCTCGCCGCCGCACGCCACGAGCATGGCGACGGCGACGACAACGGCGACGTGTGCGACAGCCGAGCGCTTCCACATCATGAGGCTCTCCGTCGATCAGTGAGTGGCTCCGTCGTTCGAGCCAGCGACAACCTTCCGCTACGACCTACACGCGAACACATGAGGAGATAACCGCCGATGATAATCATGAGCCGTGATACACATCACGAGCGCTCAGAGGTAACAAAGAGGGCAACATTCGACACTTGACACGTTAGGCAGCGGCCTGTTTGACCTCGGGTACTTTGTCCGCCGCGGCGGCGATGAATGCGTGGAAATTCGGCACGACACGCTCGAATACGGCGAAGAGCGCGGGATCGAACGCGCCCGCGTCGTCGCGCATCACGCGCAACGCCTCGTACGGCGTGAACGCGGGACGATAGGGCCGGTCCGTCGTTAGGGCGTCGAATACGTCGGCGAGCGCGAGGACGCGTGCGGACAGCGGGATCGCCTCACCCGTTAGGCGGTCCGGATACCCTCGTCCGTCCCACCGTTCGTGATGGTTGCGGACCATCGGCAGCACGTCCCACGGGAACTCGATGTCCTTGAGCAGCTCGACGCCGGCGACCGGATGAGTCTCCATCAGCGCCCGCTCCTCCGGCGTCAGTTTGCCCGGCTTGTTCAGTACCTCGGTCGGCACATTGATCTTGCCGACGTCGTGGAGCAGCGCGCCGATACGGAACCAGAACAGCGTACTCTGGTCGCCGTCGAGCTCGCGCTGGATGGCGCAGGCGTAGTCGGCGACGCGCTCGCAGTGACCGAGCGTGTACGGATCCTTCGATTCGATCGACCGTGCCCAGGCGCTGACGATGTCATGGAAGCGCTGCTCGAGACCCCGCATCCGCCGCGAGACGTCCGCGAGATCGCGTTGCGCGCGCAGCTTATTGAAGAGGCGGTGCGACGTGTTCAGCGCCTGCAGCGTCTCACGCTCGCGCCGCATCGCCGAGAAGAGCTCGGCCTGCTCGCGCGCGACTTCCGCCGCGAGGAGCAAGTCCTCACGGCTCGTCGCCGACGCGAACGCGTCGTGCAGGTAGCCCTCGGCCGCGGCGAACGCCCCGCGCTCGCGCGCGACGACGCCGAGATTCTTCTGCGCGCCGGCGATCGCGCGCGCATCGCTGAGCGCGAGCGCGCGGCGCAGCACGCGCTCGCAGATTACCTGCGCGTTGCCGTGCCGGCCGCGGCCGATCTGCGCCTCGGCGCGATTGATCTCGATCATGAAGCTCGTGCGGACATCGCCACACGCCGCGCACATCGCGAGGGCCTCGAGGTAGATGCGCTCCGCCTCGTCCCACTGCGTGAGATGCGCGTGCGCCAACCCCAAGTTGTTGAGCAAGTTTCCAACCTGCTCGTCGAGGCCCAGCGCCTGATAGCCGGCCAGGCTTTGCTCGTAGTGTCGGATCGCGCCGGTGAGGTCGCCGTGCATGCTCGCGATCGTGCCCAGGTTCTGCTCCACCATCGCCGTGAGCGTGACGTCGCCGCAGGCGGCCGCTTCCACGCCCGCCTCCCGGTAGAGTCGCTCCGCGTCGTCGATTCGTCCGCGCAGCCAGTAGCCGATCGCCAACGTATTCTTCGAGCGGGCGAAGGCGGACCGATCGCCGGTCGCCTCGGCCACGGCGGCGGCGACGATGAGACAATCCTCTCCGGCGGCAAACTCGCCGTCCTCGAAGTACAGATTGCCGATGTTCCTGAGGATGGCCGCCGCCTCACTGCGTTGCGCGGGCGAGCGGATGAGATAGAGCGCGTTCTCGAAGTGGCGGCGCGCAAGCTCGCGGCGGCCGGCGGTCGCCGCGACACGTGCCTCCTCGACCAAAGCCTCCGCCAAGCCGGCGGGCGGCTTGGCGGAGGCGCTGGAGGCGACGCCTCCGGTGTTCGGTGTCGAGGGCCCAGCGGCCATTGAGGTCACGTTTCGGCGCGCGCGAGGATTAGAAGCCTCCGAAGGAACTGCCGTTGTCGCACATCGCGACCGTGTACCCGGAGAAGTGCCGGATCCGGAACGTGACGTACCCGGGAACGCTCACCGTCGGCTCGAGCTCGTTGACGGTCGCCTGATTGGTTTTCGGGTCGTACTGCAGCGTCGGTGCCGCGTAGTAGGCGCCGCGCACCGTCTTGCCGCCGTTCACGCCGAGGAGGCCACCGAGCAATCCGCTCAGCGCCGAATTGTCCGAGACGTCCTGCGTGAGCACGACAGGTTTCGCGAACTGTAAACCTTCGGGCTCGAAGTGATAATCGTAGACCTTCCCGGCGCGGGCGGTTACGGTGATGTGCACGTTGTGATCGAGGGCGCCGGGCGGAATGGTGATCGACAGACCGGCGGCGCGATTTCCGGACAACGCACCGTTCGGGCCGGCATCGAACGACCACTCGATGTCCCGTTGCAGCGGCGCCGGACGCTCGACGAGCGACACGACGATGTTCAACAGCTTGCCGACGGTGCCAACGACGCCGCCCAGCAGGCCGCCGATCAGGCTGTTCGACGGCTGGCTCGCCGCCGGGTTGACGGGGGCGGTCGTGACGCGATCCGCGCACCCCGCGATGATCGCGCTCGCCACGAGCGCAACACCCGCATATCGAAGAAGACGTTTCCGCATCGAAATATCTCCAAGGTCCCAGGCGGCCGCCGAGCGATCCGCGCGAGCGAAGGTCGACTGTTCATCAATCAGCATTTGCGAAACCGCCGCTCACCGGAGTGGGCGGCGTGTCGTGTGCCTGGGAGATAGCGGTCTGCGTCAGCGCACGCCAGTGATTTCGCTCACGCATAACGCGCGGCGCGGCGACACGCTGTCACGAAACGCGACGGATCGGCAATGTTGTCCGCGCCGGTCGGACGCAACGACTGCCTAACACCGCCTAACAGTGCCTAACGCGACGCGGCGTCGCGCGCCGTCATTCGTATCGCAGCGCGACGATCGGATCGAGGGCGGCGGCACGGCGCGCTGGCCAGACGCCGAACAGCACGCCGACGAGCGCCGAGAACGCGAATGCCAACCCAACCGCGGCCGGCGACACCTGCGTGTTCCAACCCGCGGTGCGGCTCATGATCAACGCTCCCGCCGAGCCGAACAGGATCCCGACGACGCCGCCCATGCAACAGAGCACCACCGCCTCGATCAGGAATTGGAGCAGGATGTTCCGCTTCGTCGCGCCGAGCGCCTTGCGCACGCCGATCTCCCGCGTGCGCTCGGTGACCGACACGAGCATGATGTTCATGATCCCGATGCCTCCCACGAGGAGGCTGACCGCCGCGATGCCAGAGAGCAGGAAGGTAAAAACCTGCGTCGTCTCGCCAAGGGTATTCAGAAAGTCGGCCTGGCTGCGAATCTGGAAATCGTCGGGCTTCCCCTGGCGCAGCCGATGCTCGCGCCGCAAGACGCGCTGAATGTCGGCCATCGCCTCGGGGATCTTGTCCTCCGACTCGGCGAGCACGCTGACCGAACGAAGCCGATCGCTCCCGATCACGCGAAAGCGAGCCGTATTGATCGGGATGAGAATTTGATCATCGGGGTTGCCGAAGGGCGTCGCCTGCCCCTTCGACGCGAGAATGCCGACGACCTGAAACTGAATCCCCCGGATGCGGATGTCCTCGCCGAGCAGCGCATCGGGTGTGTCGAGGCCCATGTTCGTGGCGACGGTCGGACCGATGACCGCAACGCGCTGTCGCCCCTCATCCTCGGCGGACGTGAACATGCGTCCCGACTGGAGCGCGTATTTCCGCACCTCGAGGTAGTTCGCGGAGGTGCCGACGATGGAGCTGTTCGCGTTCTTGTTCCCCCACTGCACCTGCAAACTCCGGTTCATCTCCGGCTGCACGGCGAGGAGCGTCGTCGCGCGCTCGTCGAGCGCTTTGGCGTCGTCCATCGTGAGCTTGGCTTGCGCGTCGGCGATCGCGACGCCGAAGCCGCGCTGCTGACCCGGATTGATCGTCAGCAACGTGGTGCCGAGCGCGGCGATGCGATCCTTCACGGCCGCCTGCGCGCCGGTACCGAGCGCGATCATCGCGATCACCGCCGCGACACCGATGACGATGCCGAGCATCGTCAGGATCGAACGAAGCTTGTTCGCGCGGAGCGCGCTGAGCGCCACGGCGATCGTCTCACCGAAAAGCATGTGTTCCGTCTCCGTCAGCGAGCGCCGCCGCGAGGTCCTCCGCCGCCAGCCCGACCGCCTGCGCCAGGGCCCGCGTTAGGCGTCAGTCCGGGGACGCCCATGCCCTGACGCAGACGGTCATTCAGCTGCTGCCGTTGTGCCTGGATCGCGAGCGACGCGAGCAGCGCGACGCGCTCGCCTTCCTTGAGACCGCTCACCGCTTCCGTGTAGTCGAAGTTCGCGGCGCCGAGCATAACGACGCGCGGGTGATAGGTCTTGTGCGCGCTGTCGACGACGAAGACGAGCCCGACGTGCGTGCGCCGGCCCACGCCTCCCATCTCGGGAGTAGAGAGCTGCAGATTGCCGCCGCCCGGCGCCTGCTGGACGCCGCCGCGATTCGCGCCCCCGGCGTGTTGGCTGCCACCGGATCCGCCCGACTGACCACCCGCTCCGGCAGCTCCGGCCGCGCCACCGCCATTCGCTTGCATGTCCTTGCGCCGGCAGGCGCCAGCCACGCGCATGTCGAGTCCCGCGCTCTGATACAGCTTTTCGCTTTCGGTGCGGACGGCCGAGAAATCCAGCTCGCCGGACCGGGCCTTGGCGCGGAGATCGTCGAGCTTCCTCTGGAGATCGGGCTTTCTGGCAAGTGCGGCTTTCACATCGGCGCACTGCTTGTCGGTCACCTCGATCTGCTGGCGCCCCTGACCGAAGCCCTGTTGGGGCTGCTGCATCGGCTCGCCCTGCGGTATCACCGCGACTTCGCCCGGCGAGGTCGACGCAACGCGGGTCCGCGCGGCAGCCGGGGCGCCGACGGCGCCAGCTTCGGAGCGCGCACGACCGAAGCCGTTCTGCATCTGCGAGCGCACCTCGGCGTTCACGCTGTCGGCGTTGAGCCCGAGCATCTGGCCGGTGGCGGCCGCCTCGCGCACGTTCTTGAGGGCGTCGTTGGGCACGGCGATGACGTCGTTCACCTGGTCGACGAGCACCGCGACTTCGCCATTCATTCCCGGCTTTAGCAAACTCTCACGATTGTCGAGTGTGACGAGCACCGGAAACATCGTCACATTCTGCTGAATCGTCGCGCTCGGCTCGATCTTCTCCACGACGCCCTGGAAGCGCCGATCGGGAAACGCGTCGACCGTAACGGCGGCGCTCTGGCCCGCGCGTACCTGGCCGATATCGGTCTCGTTGAAGAGCGCCCGAACGCGGACGCGGCCGAGGTCAGCCATCGTCAGGAGGGACGTCCCACCGGTCGCCGAGCTCGTCGCCGACGTTATGACCTGGCCGAGCGAAACGGTCTTCGTGAGCACCGTACCCGCGGTGGGCGCGGTCACCGTCGCGTCCTCGAGGCGCTGCTTCGCGAGATCCAGATTCGCCGCCGAACGAATGACGGCAGCCTTGGAGTTCTCCAGATCGAGTGACGCGGTCTCGAACTCCTGGGACGTGATGACGCGCGCTTTGAACAGCTCATCGCTGCGCTTCTTCTGCGCCTCCGAGACCTGGAGCTTGGCCTCCGACGCCTTGAGGTCGGCCTCGGCCTGGTTGTACTGGTTCTGGACGTCGCGCGTATCGATCTGCACCAGCAGATCGCCAGGCTTCACGTTCGTGCCTGTCTCGACTGGCATCTTGGTGATGAGGCCGGACGCCTTCGACTTGACCTCGACGACGTTGATCGGCTCGACGGCGCCGGTTGCTTCGGCATCGATGACAATCGTACGGCGCGTAACGACCGCCGTCTGGACGTACGGCGCTTTTTCCCTGCTTCCACTGCACGCGGCGGTGCCGACAGCCATCGCGGCGAGCGCCAGCGCGAAAATTCGCTTCACGAGAGAGTCTCCGGGCGGGAAAGGTGCATCCCCGATATTACGCGCAGGTAGGCCGGGGTGCTGAAGACTGCTGGGCCGGGGTCGGCTGCTGGGTGCCAGCCCGTCTCGCGCGGCCGGGCACCCAGCACCTAGCACCTCACTTCAAGTCCCGCCCTATGATCGCCTCGATCTGCGCCCGCGCGATGCGGTAGTCCTGACGCGCCTGGATGAGCGCAGCGCGCTGTTGATTGAGGGTCGTCTGGGAGGTGAGGAGGTCGAGCAGCGTCGAAGCGCCCAACGCATATCGCTGCTGCTGCACCCGCAGGTCCTCTTCTGCCGAAGCGATGGAGGCCTGCTGGATGTCGATCCGCTCCTGCGCCGCACGAAGCGACGCGAGTTGCTGCACGAGATTCTGTTTCGCCGCGAAGCGGGCGTCACGAAGCGTCGCATCGGAATTCTGCGCGGCGACCTTCGCCTGCGTGAGCGACAACTCGCGTTGATATTGGTTGAACAGTGGATACGAGGCGCTGAACGAGAAGGTGTTCGCGTACGGGTACAGCCGATCGCCCGTGTTCCCCGTGCCATACGGCGCGTAGCCGCTTCCTCCCCGCGAGAACGTCAGGTCGACGGTTGGCAAGTACGGCGTTTTCGCGGCATTCAGACTGGCTTTCGCCGAGACGTACTGCGCGCTCGCCTGGGAAACGGCCGGTCCTTGCAGCGCGAGCTGCACGAGTGTGCTGCTGTCGATCGGCGCGATCGGCTGCTCGAGTGTATCGCTCGACTGCGCGGTAACGAGAAATGGCGCGGCAACGAGGCGAGTGAGCGCCGCGCTCGCGACGCGCAGGTTGTTTTGCGCGGTGACCAGCGCGAGGCGCGCGCTGCCGACCTCGATGACGGTACGGAGCGAATCCGACAGCGTCGCGGCGCCTGCCCGAACCCGCGCCGACGCGGCTTGCTGGTCGGCCATCGCCTGATCCAGCTGTGCGAGCGCAGCGACTTCCGATTCTCGAGCGGCAAGAATCGCGTAGTACTGCGTCTTCACCTGGAGGGCGACACTGAATTGCTGCGCGACGTCGTTCGCCTCCGCGGCGCCGACGTCCGCCTTCGATTGCGAAATTTGAAACCAGCGCTGGCCACCGTCGAACAGGCGCAGCGAGGCGCGGAGGCCGGTCGAATACGACCACGAGTGCGGCGGAGTGAAGGGCACGATCGTGCCGCTCTGGCCAACGCGATCACCGGTCTGGTTCGACTGCCCCGCGGTGATCGTGGCCGACGGGATGAAGGCC
Source organism: Gemmatimonadaceae bacterium (assembly GCA_036557635.1). Classification (GTDB taxonomy): domain Bacteria; phylum Gemmatimonadota; class Gemmatimonadetes; order Gemmatimonadales; family Gemmatimonadaceae; genus AG2. The sequence continues at coordinate 1,699 of DATBHD010000238.1, read as the reverse complement.
GCATACGCCGCGCGGACCGACGCGTTGGCGACGGTGGTCTGCCCGCGTGCCTGGACGGCCGCGGGCGAGTTGCGCTGTGCCAGCTCGATCGCGTGCTGCAGGTCGATCGGGTGGAAGGAGGTGTCGCTGTCGATCGAGGTGCGTCGAACGGTGTCTCGCATCGACGCGAGCGAAACGGGGGTTCCCTGTGCGAAGATCCCCCGCGCGAGGCAGGGGATCGCGATGAGCGTGATGAGTGTCTTCTTCATTTTCCCTTCTGCTCCAGAGTGCGGTGCGTCTCGACTCGACGCACGCTGTCTTCACGTTCGCGGATCCGCCGCGCCTGGTCGCGTCGCAGCGAGTCGTCGCGCACGCGCGTCTCGAACTTCGTGCGCTGTTCGGGCGAGAAGATTCGATAGAATTGCGCCCTGGTGTTCGCGCGGACGCTGTCGATCTGCGGCCTGACCGGTTTCAGGAGCGAGTCGACGCGGCGATTCTTCTCGTCGATGACGGAATCCATCGCCTCACGCTGGGCCGGTGACAGCGCGAGGTCGTCGTACATCGCGGTCCGCGCCGACCACGAGTGATCCGTATTGGCGTGCAGCATCACGCGCTCGGCGGAGAATCCAACCACGCCACCGACGAGCACCGCGCCAAGGAGGAAGAAGAGCGCCTGCTGCTTGGACCGCTGCATTATGGTCTCCCGTTGCTTCTGTCTCTGTGTCCAACGACGTCGCGCAGCGACGCTTCCCGATCCCCTTCGAGGGTCGGGCGAATCACCGTCTCGACCGGCACCGGGCTCGGAGTGAGAATACTCTCATAGGCCGTGCGCGTCTCGACCTGGCGGGCGCGGAACATCGCGACGCCGGCGGCGAGGACCAGCACCGCGGCCGCCAACAGGGCCGGACGCGCCCACCGATCGAGCTCGGCCCACCAGCCGAGATCGACCTCGGTGATGCGCGCCATGATGCGCGCCTCGAGCTCGTTCCAGTACGGCTCACCAGCAGGCACGGCATAGATGGCGCGCAGCCCGCGCGTCACCTCGTCGTCGCCACCGTCGTTATGCAATGTGAACTTCGTCATATGTCGCTCCGTACGTCTTTCAACAGTCGCCGCAGTGCCGCCCGCGCGTGGTGCAGATCGGAACGCGCCGTTCCCTCCGGAATCCCGAGCATCGAACCGATCTCACCGTGAGTGAAACCTTCCACGTCGTGCAAGACGATCACCGAACGTTGCCGGTCAGTGAGCCGCGTGAGCGCCTCCGTCAGCCGGCGACGCAACTCGTCCGCCTCGCCCGGATCCCGAAAGGGAGCGGGCGACGAATCCGACAGCTCGTCTGCATCACGAACTTTGCGTCGACGGACGAGATCCAGCGACGCGTTGGCCATGATGCGGTAGAGCCAGGCCCCGAACGGCTGATCGGGAAGAAAACGATCCAACGCGCGAAAGGCGTGGAGGAAACCCTCCTGCACCGCGTCTTCCGCATCCTCGTGCGTGAGCACGATTGCGCGGCAGACGGCATACGCGCGCCGCTGGTGCAGCCGCACAAGCGCGGCGAAGGCCTCGTTACTTCCCTCCTGGGCCGCCACTACGAGCGCTCGTTCGTCCGAGCTCCTCCGCGGATCTCCGTCAGCCGACGGCATCGCGAAGGTCGATTGGACTGCGGTTGCGGCGGTCATCCTCGCCCTGTGAACTCCTGCCAATGTCCACTCGTTGTACG
>DATBHD010000237.1:0-60734 GCA_036557635.1 Gemmatimonadaceae bacterium | reverse complement strand
CGAGGGGATGTACACGGGATTCGCTATCGGCGAGCGGTTTCGCGATGCGGCGCCGGGCCTAACGGCGCATGCGTACGGTGGATGGGCGTGGAGCGAGGAGACGCCCCGCGGCGGCGCGACGCTCAACTACGGCAAGGGCGCTTGGTTGACGGCACTTCGTGCCGAACGGATCCTTGCGACCACGAACGACTTCGAACCGCCGCTCGAAGGCGGCTCCGATGGATTTGCGGGGCTCTTTGCCGGTCTCGACGATCAGGACTACGTCGACCGACGCACGGCGACACTGAGCGTGACGCGAACGCTCGGATCGCCGCACGGCGCGCTGGTGACGGTGCAGGCCGGCGCGGGCGGCGATCATTCAGAAGTTGCTAACCTCGACCGCTCGATTCTCGGCGTCGGTCACTTCCGACTCAATCGCGGGAGCGCCGAGGGGAGCTACGCGTACGGCTCGACGACGGTGGAGGTTCACCCCGACGTGACCGGCCTCTTCCTCGAGCCCGGCATCGGACTGATCGCGTCGTACGAGGCCGCCAGCGGTCAACTGAGCTGGCAACGCGCGGAGCTCATGGTGGCCGCGCGTCAAAGTATCAGCGACTTCGTAATTGCGGCGCGCGCGCAAGGGGGGATCGTTCAGGGTCATGTCATTCCGCCGCAAACGCTCTTCGAGCTGGGCGGCGAGAATGCGCTACCGGGATACGGCTACAAGGAGTTCGCCGGCGACCGTGCGGCAACGGCTGGCCTGCTCGCGAGCTACACCTTTCCTCTGCTCCGCCGACCGTGGCGGGTAATCCGGTCGCTCATGCTGCCGGGACTGAGCCCGGGGCTTGCCGCCGGCATCCAAGGGGGATGGGCGGAGGCGTCCAGTAACGCAGCGCGCGCCTCAATACGTCGACTCGATCCGAGATTTGCCGCTGGTTGCGACCTGCTCGATTCGTGTCCACCATCGCTCTCCGCGCCGACGAACGGTATTCGCGCGACTGTCGACCTGCGCATCACCGTCCTGGGAGGACTCCTTGGCGTCGGCGTCGCGCGAGCCGTCGATCGAGCAGCTCCATGGCGGCTCGCATTCCGCGTTGGTCAGCAGTATTGAAGCGTGTCGGGCTCAGAACTCGCCGATGAAACCGATTTCCGGCTCGAGCTGGAGTCCGTGCTTCTTCTGGACTTCCCGCTGCGCGACCGCGATGAGCTCGCGCACGTCACGCGCCGTAGCGTGACCGAGATTGACCATGATATTCGCGTGAATGTGCGAGATTTGCGCGTCGCCGACTCGGAATCCCTTGAGACCGCACTGGTCGATGAGCCTGCCTGCGCCGACGCTTTCGATCTTCTTGAAGACGGAGCCCGCACTCGGATGCCAGTCGAGCCACGGGTGCTTGCTGCCGCGCCAGCTGAGATTCTCCTGCATGATGCGATGAAGCGCCGCGGAGTCGCCCCTCGTTAAGCGAAAGGTCGCGGCGAGGACGATGTCACGACGATGGTGAAACACCGTATCGTCGTAACCGAACTTCACATAGTCGGACCCGACGGTTCGTCTCTCGTTTTCCTCGCTGAGGATCTCGCACGACTCGAAGACCTCGGCGATGAACATCGTCCGCTCGCGTTCTGGGGCCGGAGACAGGAAATGCAGGTTCTGCCACACCGCTCCACCAATGGTGCTGGGTATCCCGACGTAATGCTCGAACCCAGACCAGCCCCGCCGCACGGATTCCAGTATCAGATCCTTGACGACCGCACCGCTTTCGGTCCACAGCGTGCAATCGACATCGTGTTCGTGGAACCTGAAATGTCGAGCGGCATTTCGAACGACGAGTCCGCGAAAACCCTTGTCGCCGATGAGAATGTTGGCACCAAGCCCGAGCACGAAGTAAGGCACGTCGAGCTCGCGCGCCGTCAGAACCGCATTCGCCAACTCGTCGGCGGTTGTAGCTTCGAAGTAGAGGTCGGCTGGTCCGCCGATACGAAAAGTGGTATAAGGTGCGAGAGGCTCGTCACGGCGCAGACGGGAGGAAGCACTCGTCTCGGCCCGTGTCGCGAAGCCGGCGCTTGCAATGCGCTTGGCAACGCGGTCCAATCGGCCACGAAGGTGTTCTTTGTCGCTGGTAGCCGTAATCGATGAGCCAGACATGTCGAGGAAAATAATGGAAGGACGTCTCACGCTACCGCGATGGATAGGGCTGATCACACTTGCCGTGTCATCGATTGCGGCGCCGCTCTCAGGCCAGCGCGCGGAGCTGGAGCGGCGGATACAGCGGGAAGTGCTGCCGAACGGACTCGAGGTGATTGTCGTACAGAACCGCGGCGTTCCGCTCGTGACGATCGAAGTGGACGTGCGAAACGGGTCATTCACGCAAGGTCCACAGTTCGAGGGCCTGTCCCATCTCTATGAGCACATGTTCTTCAAGGCCAACACCGAGTATCCAGAGCCCGATCAATTCGTGGCTCGCGCCTCGGAGCTCGGCGCGGTATTCAATGGCCAAACGCGGGAAGAAATCGTGAACTACTACGTCACTCTTCCCGCTGACAGCCTCGAGGGAGGGATGCGGTTCCTTGCCGCTCCGCTGAAGGGCCCTCTATTTCGTCAGGACGAGCTGGAGCGCGAGCGATCGGTGGTGATTGGCGAATACGATCGCAACGAATCGAGTCCGTTCTTTCACTTCACGACGGCGATCGACAAGGCGCTATGGACGACCGCGTGGAGTCGAAAGAATCCGCTGGGCGAGCGGGATGTAATTCTTCGCACGACGCCGGAGCAGATGCGCTTCATTCAACAGCGGTACTACATCCCCAACAATTCGGCGATCGTCGTCACGGGCGACGTGGTACCGGAGAGAGTGTTCGCGATCGCGCGCGCTGTGTTCGGGGACTGGAAGCGCGGCCCGGACCCATTCGCGGCAAATCCAATTCCTCCCGTTCCGCCGCTGGAGCACAATGTCGGCGTGATCACGGAGCAGCCGGTCGGGTCGGTCGTCGTTATGCTGAAGTGGCAAGGGCCGAGCGCGGTGAAAGATCCGGCGGCGACTTACGCGGCAGACGTGTTCTCCGACGTGTTGAATCAACAAGGCTCGCGCTTTCAGAAGCGCCTCGTCGATAGCGGGCTCTTTCAGTCGATCGGCGTCAATTACTACACGCTCAATCATGTCGGCCCGATCACCATCGCGGGCGAGACGACGCCCGACAAGCTGCGCGAAGCACTGGCGGCGCTCGACGACGAGATCGGTAAAGTCGTCGAGCCAAACTACTTCAGTAAAGAGGAGCTCGAGTTCACGAAGCAACATCGAATCGTCGACGCGATGTTTCAGCTCGAGCGTGCCTCGGGCTTCGCGCACCAGCTCGGATTCTGGTGGGCGGTGACGGGGCTCGACTATTTCTACGGCTACGCCGACATGATGGCGAAGCAAACGCCGGAGGATTTGCGGCGTTATGCCAAGACGTACATCATCGGTAAGCCGCACGTCGTCGGCGTGCTCCTCTCGCCGGAGATGCGACAGCGCATTGGCTTGACCGAAGCCGAGCTGGCGGTGCCGCGAGGACAACCGTGAGCGCCGGCGCCAGCGTCCGCACCGCGCTGGTGCTGGCGGCGCTTGCGCTGCCTGGCCAGCCGTTAGGCGCGCAGACCTCGACGACGGCACCGCCGAGCGCCGCGGCCGTTCTCGGGGCCGCGGACACGTCGACGGCGGAGTTCGACGTCGACGGGCTTCGCGTGATCCTTCGTCACAACAACGCGAGCGACGTCATCGCGGCTAACCTCTTTCTGCTCGGCGGCGTACAACAGCTCACGCCGGCCACGCAGGGGATCGAGGCGTTTCTGCTCGCGGCATCGGAGCGCGGCACCAAGCACTATCCCAAGGACGCACTTCGCATTGCCACGAACAAGACAGGAAGCGTCATCTCGATCGAGCCCGAAGACGATTGGACCGTGTTCGGCCTGCGCGCGACTCGCGCCACACTCGACTCGAGCTGGGCGATCTTTGCGGATCGTCTGATGTATCCGACGCTCGATAGCGCCGACGTCGAGCTGGTGAGGGCTCAACTGCTCTCCTCGGCCAGCCAGCAGCGGCTGCACCCGGACGCCGAGCTGCGAATCGTTGCCGACAGCTTGTTGTTCGTCGGACATCCGTACGCGTTGTCGACCGACGGCACGGCAAGATCCCTTGCCGGAATGCAGCTGTCGACGCTCCGCCAGTACCTAACGACGCAGTTCGTCAAATCACGAATGCTGCTGGTCGTCGTCGGCAACATCGAGCGGCCACGCGTCGCAGCGCTCGTTCGCGCGACGCTCGCGAAGTTGCCTGCTGGGAACTACCACTGGACTCCACCCCCGGCGGTGAAGAACGATCATCGCGCGCTCGTCGTCGAGCCTGAGATGCTGCCGACGAACTACATCATCGGCTACTACGCCGGTCCACCCGCATCCAGCGCCGACTACAACGCGCTGCGCATCGCCACGGCGGTGCTGTCGGGGCGCTTCTTCACCGAGATTCGATCGAAGAGGAACCTCAGTTACGCGGTCGACGCGCCCTTCATCGAGCGCGCGGTCGGCACGGGCGGCCTTTACGTGACGACTGTGGACCCGGAGCAGACGCTGCATTTGATGCGCGACGAAATTGATGAGTTGCAGACAGAGCTCGTGGATCCCGCGGGGTTGCGTCGCCTCGTGCTTCAGTTCATCACCGACTATTTCCTCAAGAACGAGACGAACGCGGACCAAGCGGAGTTCCTCGCGCGGGCGGCCCTGTACGAGGGAGACTACCGCGCGGCGAATCGGTTCGTCGACGATCTGGGCAAAGTCCGCCCGGAGGATGTCCGTCGCGTCGCGCGCGACTACATGCACAGCTTCCGCTTCGTATACATCGGCGATCCGAACAAGCTTCCGAAGGACTACCTCAACCGCTTTTAGCCGGCGATCGCGGCTCGCCTAACGAGCGCCGGTCGAAGTGGCGCCCAAAAGCGCCCGCGCCCGCGTCGCGAGCGCGGCGTTCGTCGCGACGATGCTTCCGCCGAAGGCGGTCGTCGTTCCCTGCCAATCCGTGAACACGCCACCGGCTTCGGTAATCGCCGGAAACAGTGGCGCCGAATCCCACGGCCCCACGACGCCGTCGACCATGACGTCGGCGCGGCCGGTGGCGACGAGGAGATAGCCGTAACAATCGCCCCATGACCGACTGATCGCCGCCGTATCCGACAGCCGGCGCCAGCCCTGTCGGAACTCCGGAGTGCGGGAGAATCGCTCGTCCGTCGTGAGCACCGTTGCCTCTTCCACGGCATCGGTCGTCGAGACATGCTCGCGCGTGCCGTTCCACCAGCAGCCAAGTCCCGTCGCGGCGACGAGCATTTCGTCGACGGCGGGAAAGCAAGCCGCTCCGGCGAGGACCCTGTTCTCCTCACACACGGCGATGAGGGTGCCCCACAACGGAACGCCGCGAACGAAGGTCTTCGTACCATCCACGGGATCGATGAGCCAGCGGCGCTTTGCCCCGGGGAGATGCGCGCCGAACTCCTCGCCCAGAATACCGTCCTCCGGAAAACGCTGCATGATCCACTCGCGCGCCGCCTGCTCAGCGCCGCGATCCGCGATCGTGACTGGTGATCCGTCGGTCTTCGATTCGATCTTCAACGCGGAACGAAAATGACGCAACGCGACACCGCCGGTTCGACGGGCGAGCTCTTGTGCCGCTTCGAGCAGTAGCGACATCTCGCCGTTCTTCTCCGGCTTCAGAGACATTCAGGGTCTCGCGGCATCATGCGCCGAACTCTTGGGCAACTCGCTGTCCGTCGAGCGTACCGCCGAGAAGTCGTCCCGCGTCGATGACCGCGCCGGCGATGCCCCGGTGCTCGAGCGCTCTCAGGTCACTCACGCTGGATACGCCGCCGACGACGGACACCGGGAACCGGGACCGATCCGCGACATCCTCGAGCAGCGCCAAGTCGGCGATGCCGGCGGCGCCGTCGACCGGGCGCACCGTGACGAGCAATTCGCGCAGTGGGAGCGCGTTCAGCTCATCGACGACATCGAGAATGTCGACCGGCAGGGTGCGGACCCAGCCGCGCCTAACGACTCGGCGATCGCGAACATCAGTGGCCACGGCGATCGCCCCAGGGTACAGGTCGGCGATGTCGGCGAGCCACTCGGGCTCGTCGAGAGCGCGAGCTCCGACGACGACGTGGTCCACGCCGGCTCGAAGGAGGTGCTCGATCTCGCTGGTCGAGACGACGCCGCCGACCTGCACTGTCGCATTGGTATCGCGCACGATCTCCTCGACGGCGGGCACGCCCGAGGCCGCCCCAGCCTCGACGACGTGAAGGTGCCGAAAGCCGAGGTCCACGAGATTCCGCGCGACCTCGAAGTGGCTGTCACGTGCTCGTCCTTTGGCAGGAATCTGCGCGGGGCTCACCATGGCGCCATCATGCAAGTCAACCGAGGGAATCGCGATCATCCTCCCATTCCGTCCACGTTCAAGACAGTCCAGCCGACCCTGGCAAGATAGGCGGCATCGGATGCGTCGCGCGAGCGAGTTCGTTGCAAGCGATCCCGTTTGTGAATAGTCTCACGATTCCGCGCGAACGCTCGCGCTCGCCGTCGTTCGAGGCGAGCCGCCAATGCCCGGCGACGCGAATATCTTGATCGAATAGAGGAGACTGCACGATGAAGCAATACGTTCTGATCGCAATGATGGGTGCGAATCTGCTCGCTGCTTGCGGCGGAGAGAAGAAGAGTAGCCCCAATGACTCTACAGCTGTCGCGTCCCCGCAGACTCCGGCGGCGGCCACAGCCAGCCAAGCTGCGACTCCCGGTGACGGCGCCGAGGCACCGGCTCCAATCACCGGTCAGACCGTCGAAATAAAAATGCTGCAGGATGCGGACGGCCATTACCGCTACGACCCGGCGGACGTCACGATCAAATCAGGCGACGGCGTGAAGTTTGTCATGGTCTCTGGTGGCACGCACAACGTCGCATTCGATCCCGCGCAGATTCCAGCGTCTGCTAGGGCACAGCTCTCGGCGAACATGCAGCAGCAAGTCTCGGAGCTCTCGAGCCCAATGATGATGAACCCGAACGAGACCTACACGATCTCTTTCGGCAAGATGCCGCCGGGCAGGTATGAATATCACTGCACCCCGCATCTCGCGTTCTCCATGAAGGGCTCGATCACGGTGCAATAGCAGCGAACGCATGGCGCTCACGTCCGAATATCGACTGATACTTCCGCGCGCGACGTATCTCGCCGCCCGCGCGCGGAACGCGATGCGCCGCCCGATCTTCATCGGCGCCGTGAGCGCGGGCACGTTCGTCACCGCGCTCGTTGCGCTCGTTGTGGTGCCGCAGCAGGGGAAGCGGGCCGCGCTGGCGATCGCGCCGAAGCCGGGGGAAAGGCCGGACACCATCGTTCTCGCTCAGGCGGTGGCTGCTGCGAACGCTCGGGTCGCAGCGACGCAATTGGCTCTTTCCGCCGCACGGACCAAGGCCGCGGTCCTCGAGCAAACTGAAGAGGACACTCTGCTCGATCCGGAGCTGGCGGCGCGACGTGATTCACTGACCCATCGGCTCAATGGTCTGGAGGCGTTGCTCGCACGAACGGAGACCGCACCGCTCGCCGCCTCATACCGCGCTCTGGGTGAGTCGCCTGAATTGGCGGGGCGCACTCTCGTGAGGGCGCTGCTCGATTCACTCGGCGACATCGAACGCGAGCGAGACGCGTCCGCCACATCCGGAGGAGCAGATCCCGTCTTCGTCGCGCTGACGGCGCGCGCGACGGAGATCGGACGAGCCCTGCAAAACATCGGTGTTGCTCGCCGCGACACACTTCTCGCGACGATAGCGGCGCTCGCCTCTCCGGCGAAGCCATCGGCCGGCGAGCTCGCGCAAGCGGATACTCTTCAACGCCTCGATGCGCTGGATTCTGCCAGCGCGGTACTCACCGTTGCGACAGCTCAGCTCGAGTCCGCGCGTCGTCGGCTCGAGGAACTCGATCGACGAGCCGAGCGGGCACGTGCGTTGGCGAATCCGCTTAACGCGCCGCCATACGCGATGTTGGCGTCGGCGATCGTGTTCGGAATGGTGCTCGGTTTCGGTGCTGCGTTGTACCAGGAGCTCCGCCGTCCTCGCATCGCCGATGCGCGGGAGGTGGAACGGGTGTGCGGTGTGCGGGTGATCTCGGTCATCAGACCCCGGCCACCGTCGCCCGAACGCGGCCGCCGAATGGCGGATCGGGTTGCGCCGCCGCACATCGATCCTGGAAACGACGCCCACCAACTCGTCTGGCTATCCGTGGCGCCGCCGTCCTCCTCCCTGTTGATGCTGACGATTTCGGGTGAGAACTCGCTGATCGCGGCGATCGTCGCCGCCAATCTGGGCGCGGTCGCCGCCGAAGAAGCGCGCAATGTGATCGTGATCGACACGGACACGCAATATTCGCCCGTGTCCTCGGCGCTGCGAATCGACGCGCAGCCAGGACTTGAGGACATTCTCAACCGCCGCGTCAGCTGGCCCGAAGCGACACGTCATGCTACGATCGGGCGCGATCGGGTGATCGACGTCGTGCCCAGTGGGGACGCGCCGATGGTAGACGCTCGTCAGCTCTCGGATCTCCTGCGTCGCGACGCCGGCAGAGTCGCGCGGCACTACGACACCGTCCTCATCGTCGCGTCGAAGGAGCTCACGGTGAGTGGGCTGCCCGGCGCGCTGTCCATGCACGACGTGATCTACTGCGCACGACTTGGCTATACCCGCCATTCCGATCTCAGGCTGGCGATACAAAGCATTCGTCTCGCGGGGGGCAATCCAATCGGCATCGTACTCTGGGATGACGTCGAGCCGGCGCGGGTTGCCCCGGCTGAAATCGCTGTCGGAGTACGGCCCCAGCGAACGGCTGAAATGGAAGCGCTGGTTGGCGGTCGAGTGCGATAGCCGACGTGTGGTCAGACTTCGTACAACACGCCGAGGAGTTGCATTATCTCCGAGTGGCCATTTGGGGAGCGCTCTCGACGCTTGCCGGGACGTTGCTCCTGGTCGTCGCGCACGCGCGCGGGAGTGGAACCGCACTTATCCGTCGATTCGGTGCGACGTGCGGCGTCTGTGGCGCGATCGAGCTGTCGATTGCGCTAATCGCCTACCGTCAAGTGCCGCTGCGGGACCTCTCGGCAGCGACGAGACTCGATAGAGTGGCTTGGCTTCAGCTCGGCTTATTCGTCGGCTTGATCGGAATCGGTGTAGCCGGGGCACTCGGGTCGTTGGCCGTGCTGTTGCCAGCCGAAGAGTCGAGGGAGCGCAGGCTTGCGGTGATAGGTATCGGAGCCGCGATCGTCTTGCACGGGCTCGCGCTCGCGACACTGGAACTGTTGCTGATTGCGAGCATCTCTCGCTGACGGGTGTGCTAGCTTCCCCAATCCGAGTGAAATCACTGGTGATCAGTGGGTGAAGTAACGCTCGATCTGCGTGATGTTCCCAAGCTCGAGGCGTATCGTGAGCTCGAGACACACATCGACGCGGTGCTCGCAGGCATCGATGACGAGATCGCCGCAATGGCCACGATCAGCTCGCTCGTTCATCATGCGTTCGGTCACCTGTGGACCGGTTTCTACCGCGTGGCCGAGCCAACGCTACTGCGCGTGGGGCCGTACCAAGGGACGCTGGGCTGCCTCGAGATCCGCTTCGGCAAGGGAGTTTGTGGCCTGGCGGCGAGCGAGCGGCGCACCATCATTGTGCCGGACGTGAGCGTCTTTGCCGGACACATCACGTGCGACGCTCGGGCGCAATCGGAGATTGTTGTCCCGGTGCTCGACTCGTCGGCCGATCTCCTGGCGGTGTTCGACATCGACTCGAGCAGGCTCGCGGCATTTGATGAAGAGGACCGAATGGGCCTCGAGCAGCTTGTCCGAAGATTCGCGCGACGTCAGGCGTGAGTGTTGTAGAATCGCGCCGCTGCGAGGCGTTGCGGCTATCGATGCGTGCGTTCGTGCACGGCGCTAAGTTACACGGGCGATGACGATCAACGGGTACTCTGATCGAATCAACCATGCATTGGCGTTCGCCGCCAAGCATCACGACCGACAGGTGCGCAAGGGAACGCGTCTACCCTATCTGACGCACCCGGCGAACGTGGCGATCGTGCTCACGCGATACGGCCTCGACGAGGACACGGTCATCGCGGGCATTCTTCACGATGTGATCGAGGACTGCGTCCGGGAGAACTACTCGCGCGACATGCTGGTGCAGCGCGTCGGCGACAAGTTTGGCATAGCCGTCCTCGACACGGTTCTCGCCGTGACGCAACGCAGTACCGATGGCTCGGGGATGGAATTGTCGAGCGAGGAGCGTAAAGACGACTACCTCGAGCGCCTCTCGGCAGCGAGTGAGTCCGCGCGTTGGGTCTGCGCGGCCGACAAGCTGCATAACGCGGGAACGATCGTCGCCGATCTGAAGCGAACGATCGATCCAATGACTGTCTGGGGGCGCTTCAGCGTTGGTCGCGACGGCACGGTGCGCTGGTACCGGCGCGTCTACGAGAGGCTCCGCGAGCTGGGCTTCAAGGCGTCGATCATGGACGAGCTGCGCCGAGTCGTCGAGACGCTCGAGGAGCTGGCGGAGAGCGGCGCGACTGACGAACGCGGCGCCTCGCCGATCGTTCGTCGCTAGGCACCGTTAGGCGTCAGCGCTGCAACACGGCGTCGGCGGCCGGGAAGCGCGTCCGAACGTATTCTTCCAGTATCGAGAGAAACTCCGGGACGATTCCCTCGCCGCGGAGCGTCGTGCGCAATTTGCCGTCGACGTAAACGGGAGCCTTCGGCTCCTCGAACGTGCCGGGAAGCGAGATCCCGATGTTGGCGTGCTTCGACTCGCCCGGTCCATTCACGACGCAACCCATGACGGCGACGCGCAGCTCCTCCACGCCCGGGTGACGCTCGCGCCAGACCGGCATTTGCTCGCGAATGTACGCCTGAATGTCCTCCGCCATGTGCTGGAAGAACGTCGACGTCGTGCGACCACATCCCGGGCAGGCGGTGACCTGCGGTGCAAAGCTGCGGATGCCCAACGACTGAAGTATCTGCTGAGCGACGAGCACCTCCTCGGTGCGATCGCCGTTCGGTCGCGGTGTGAGCGAGACGCGAATCGTGTCCCCGATTCCCTCGGCGAGCAGAATCGACAGGCCCGCGGTGCTGGCGACGATCCCCTTCATGCCGAGTCCGGCCTCGGTGAGTCCGAGGTGGAGCGGATAGTCGCAGCGCGACGCCAGCCGGCGATACACCTCCACGAGATCGGCAACGCCCGAAACCTTGGCCGAGATGATGATCCGATCGTGGGCGAGGCCCACCTCCTCGGCGAGCTCCGCGGATCGAAGCGCGCTCGCGATCATCGCGTCAGTATACACGTCGTTGGCGTCGCGCGGCTCCGGCGAGCGCGCGTTCTCGTCCATCATCTGAGTGAGCAGATCCTGATCGAGCGATCCCCAGTTTACGCCGATGCGGACGGGTTTCCCATTCTCGACCGCGATCTGAACGATCGTTCGAAAATTCTCATCGCGCCTCTTACCGCCAACGTTGCCGGGGTTTATTCGATATTTGGCGAGTGCACGGGCACAATCGGGAAACTTTGCGAGCAGCAGGTGCCCGTTATAATGGAAGTCGCCGATGATCGGAACGTCGCAGCCCTCGTCGGCCACTCGGTGCACGATCTCCGGCAAGGCCGCCGCGGCTTCGTCGTTGTTGACCGTGACGCGAACCAATTGCGAGCCCGCGCGCGCCAACGCGACCACCTGGGCTGCCGTGGCGGCGGCGTCGGCGGTGTCGGTGTTCGTCATCGATTGGACGACGATCGGATACGCGCTTCCTACTGGAACGTCGCCGATCCAGGTGGTAGCGGTTTGTCGACGAGGTCGAAGGGCCACGGTTCGAGAAGGGTTGGCGTGAGCACGTCAAAGATAGCCCGGATCACATCTTACGAGTCAGCGAGGAGCGCTTTCGTTGCAGTTTGGTTGGTCTCGGCGGTAGCTTTGCCTCTCTAGAGCGCGCGAGATCACCTCACTCAAGGACTACGGCGCGATGGCATCTGATTCCGACGTCTCACCCGACGAGTCGACACCGTCGCCGGCACCGGAGCCAGCCGCGGCGCCCCCACATCGGCGTCATCGACGCTGGCCTTGGGTGCTGGGCGGGGTGATCATCTCGCCGATCGTGTTGCTCGCGATCTGGACCCTCATTGCACTGAACTACTCATACTCGCAGGGCGATCGTGCCGGGTATGTTCAGAAATTCTCACGCAAGGGTTGGCTCTGCAAAACGTGGGAAGGGCAGCTCGCGATGGTGAACATTCCCGGCGCACTGCAGGAAAAATGGGACTTTAGCGTCCGCGACGACAGCATCGCGCATGTCATCACGAGGTCGATGGGTCAACGTGTCTCGCTCACCTACGACCAGCACGAAGGTGTCCCAACGTCCTGCTTCGGCGAAACGCAGTACTTCGTGACCGGTGTGCGCATCCTCGGACAGTAGGAGCCGTCGCGCTGGCTATTGACCGAGTTTCGGCGTCTACTTAGCTTCGCGCGACTGAAGCCGGGCCCGCCGGTTCTCGGGTCCGGCTTCAGCGTTTTCGGAGCTACGATCACATGGTGTGGTCGTGGACTGGGGAGATCGCCAGTGGAGTAATGGCTCCGCATCGGCGACCGCACATTCAGGAGCAGGTATGCGTACGACCGGCAAAGTGAAGTGGTTCAATGACGCGAAGGGTTTTGGCTTCATCACTCCCGACAGCGGTGACAAAGACTGCTTCGTGCACTACAGCGCGATCCAGGGCAACGGGTTCAAGAGCTTGGCCGAGGGAGAAGCAGTGGAGTTCGATCTCGTGCAGGGGCAGAAGGGTCCAGCAGCCGAGAACGTGGTGAAGGCGTCGCGCTGACGCCGGCGTCGCGCGATAGGTTGAGAGAGCCGGGCGACGCAACATCGCCCGGCTCTCTTGCGTTTCGTCATGCGGCGCTCATCTCCCCAAAGTCGTTGACTCCTCGAGCTCGGAGAGACACGTGACAACTTCGTGGTGCCAGCGGCTGGCGACGATCGCCGCGGCCTTAACGGTTACCCTCAGCGTTCGCGGCAACGCGCAGACACCAGCAAGACTTGGAATGGCGGCAGGTGTCACCGCACCGGTCAGCGGTTACGGCAACGACAAGAACGTGGGTTACCATCTCGCTCTCGTGATCGACGTTCGTGTGCCCGCGACTCCGTTCGGCTTTCGCATCGACGGGGCGTTCCACGAGATGAAGTACACTGGCAACTCGACTCGAGACCAGATCTTCATGGCAACCGGCGACGCGCTGCTCAAGGTCCCGACGGGAAGCGTCGTCGTGCCATATGTGATCGGCGGCGTCGGCGTCTACAACAGCCACCGGAATCTCTTTCTGACCGCTCGCTCGTCGACAGACGTTGGCGCGAATTTCGGCGGCGGCGTTCGGTTCGAGCTCGGGGACGTGACGACGTTCGTGGAGGCGCGATATCATCGCACCACCGGCGACGACCGCATTCGAATGTTGCCGGTTTCGCTGGGGATTCTCTTCTGAGGCCGGCGCCGCGGCCTAACGGGCTTCGCCCATCGCGATACCCTCAGCGGCCCGCGTCGAGGGCGCGCTGCGCGGCCTCGAGTTGCGTGCGAACGGCGGACGGTCCCGTTCCACCCTCCACTTCGCGGTGCTCCACGGAGCGATAAGCGGACAACGCGTCGAACACATCCTCGCTGAACAACGGGTGCGCAGACGCAAATTGCGCGAACGGCAACGTCTGTAGCTCTGCGCCGCGCTCCTCGCACGCGCGAACAAGATGGCCAACGGCGCCGTGCGCCTCGCGGAAGGTCACCCCCTTGCGCACGAGATAATCAGCGAGGTCGGTCGCCATCATCGTCGACGACAGCGCCGCGCGCATGCGGTCACCGCGGAAGGTGCACTCGGCGAGGGCGCCGGCAACGGCCGGCAGCACCAGGAGGAGCGTGTCGACGGCGTCGAATACGATGCGCTTGTCGTCTTGCAGATCCTTGTTGTAGCTGGACGGCAGCCCTTTCAGCGTGGCGAGGAGCGTCGTTAGGTCGCCGAGCATGCGCGCCGCCGAGCCGCGCGCGAGCTCCAGCGCGTCGGGATTCCGCTTCTGCGGCATCATGCTCGACCCGGAGGTGAAGCGATCGCCGAATTGTACGAATCCGAACTCGCTCGAGCCGTAGAGTATGAGATCTTCCGCAAGGCGTGACAGATGGGTCCCGACGAGCGCGGAGCAGAAGAGCAGTTCGGCGACGAAATCGCGATCGCTCACCGCGTCGATCGAATTGGGCGTCACCGCGTCGAAGCCGAGTGTGCCCTGCAACAACGTCCGAGAGATCGGGTACGCGCAGCCCGCCGCGGCGCCGGAGCCGAGCGGGAGTACCGCGGCCGATTTCGCCGCGCTGCGCAGACGGCCGCGATCACGCTCGAGCGGCCAGAAATGCGCGAGCAACCAGTGCGCTGCAGACACCGGGATCGCGCGCTGCAAGTGCGTGTACGACGGCATGAGAGACGTCTCGAGGCCGTGCGCCTGATCGATCATCACTTGCTGCAGCTGCCGCACCGCAACGTCAAGCTGTCCCGCGGCGTTCATCGCCCACATTCGCGTCGCGGTCGCGACTTGATCGTTCCGGCTTCGACCCGTATGCAACTTGGACGCGACATCGCCGATCTCTTCGTGCAGGAGTCGGTCGATGAACGTGTGCACGTCCTCGTCCGACGCGATTGGCTGCGCTCCTGATTCCAGTCGCCGCGCGACGGCGTCGAGACCACGTTCGAGCTCCTTGCACTCGGCGATCGTCAAGACGCCCGCGCCGTACAGCGCCATCGCCCAGGCCTTCGACGATTCGACGTCGAAGGGCCAGAGTCTGATGTCGACAGCGATCGAGTTATTCAGCGCGTCGAACTGGGGCGCCGTGCCGGCGCCGGCGAATCGGCCGCCCCAGAGCTTGTGGGCTTTGGCGGCGGCCTCGAAGAATGCCGCCGTCGTCATGCGACCGCGAGCTCCGGGGAAACCGCGGTCGCGTCGTCCAACGCCTTGGCGTCATCCGATGCGGTGTCACCCGACTCCGTGGATGAACTCAGCGGGCCGTTGTCGCCCTGCACTGCCGTGGTGCGAGCGATCTCCTGATCCTTGAGCGCTCGAACGCGCGCGGGGAGCGCGAAGAGCCGAATGAAGCCGGCAGCATCGCTCTGCTGGTACACATCATCCTCGCCGAACGTTACAAAACGCTCATCGTACAGAGCGTGCGCGCTCTCGCGGCCGACGACCGCCGCCGAGCCCTTGTAGAGACGGAGCGCTACCGTCCCCGATACGCGAGTCTGCGTGGCGGCAACGAAAGCGTCGTATGCCTCGCGCTCCGTCGTCCACCAGCGGCCTTCATAGACCAGATCCGCGTAACGAGGCGCGATGAGATCCTTCGCGGCCAGGGTGCGCCGATCGAGGACGAGCTGCTCGAGCTCCGAGTGCGCGCTGTAGAGAAGCGCGCCGCCCGGCGTCTCGTAGACACCGCGCGACTTCATACCAACCAGCCGGTCCTCGACGAGGTCCACGACGCCCACGCCATGCTTGCCGCCGATGGCGTTGAGTGTCTCGATCAGCGCGACCGGATCCAGGAGCTCTCCATTCACGGAGACCGGAGTGCCCTGTTCGAAGCCGATGACCACTGTCTCCGCCAGATCAGGAGCATCGAACGGCGTCGCGGTGAGCTGCAGCAGGTCCGCAGGCGGAGCGGCGTTTGGATTCTCGAGGATCCCGCCCTCGTGCGACAGGTGCCACAGATTCGCATCACGCGAGTAGATCTTTTCCTTCGTCGCGGCAACAGGAATTCCGCGCTCGGCGGCGTAGGCGATTGCGTCCTCGCGGCTGCGGATGTGCCACTCGCGCCACGGAGCAATCACCGGGAGGTCCGGCGCGAACGCGGCATAGGTGAGCTCGAACCGCACCTGATCGTTGCCCTTGCCCGTGCAACCATGCGCGAGCGCATCAGCGCCAACGCGTCGCGCAACCTCTACCTGACGACGCGCGATGAGCGGGCGCGCCATCGAAGTGCCGAGGAGATACTTGCGGTTGTACACAGCGCCGGCACGGAGTGTCGGGAAAATGAAATCGCGAACGAATTCTTCCCGGAGATCCTCGACGAAGCATTCGGCGGCGCCGGAGGCAATCGCCTTGGCTCTGACACCGGCGAGCTCACCTTGTCCCTGGCCAATGTCGGCGGCGACGCAAATGACCTGCGCGTCGTAGTGTTCCCGCAGCCAGGGGACGATGATGGACGTGTCGAGGCCGCCCGAATAGGCGAGCACGATGGTGCGAGGCATGGAGTCTCCGTCTGGTTTATGCAATCGACTTGCATAATTAAGCGCGGTGCATAGGCCTCGTCAATACGAAAATCGGGCTCCTTTTTCGAGTTCGGAATTCGACCCGGACAAATGTGCTAGCTGCGAGACGGCGACCGCTGCCGAGCCATGGCGCGGAGCCGCTGTGCGAGCTCGACGCGAGCCTGCGAAGATCGGCAAATAATGAGGATCGTGTTCTCTCCAGCGATCGTGCCGATGATCTCCGGCCAACCCTGAGCGTCGACGGCCTCGGCGATCGGCTGCGCGCCGCTAGGAAGAGTTCGCAAGACCAGCAGCTCGCTGACTCCGTCCACGGAATCGAAGAGTTGAGGTAACAATGCTTCGAGCGAAGGTTTGCCTTCGTCTCCGCCGAGCGACTCCGGATGCACGTATCGGACGCCGTGTTCGGTGGAGGCGCGGACCAGACCGAGCTCGCGGAGGTCCCTCGAAAGGGTCGCCTGCGTGACGCGCCATCCGCGCTCCTGGAGCAGTCGGCGCAACTCCTCCTGACTCGCGATCGCGTGGCTGCCGACCAATCGAAGGATGGCCTCGTGCCGCTCGGGCTTTTTCATTCCGGGCTCGTGATCCACGGCTGGTAGGATAGCATCCCCGAGGCATACTCGACAGCGGCTCGGCGCATCCGCCATTGACGACTGTCTGACGCATTATTATGCATTCCGGGTGAATAAATTGCCGGTGGGAGTCCTCGGGGCTAGCGGCTATGCCGGTCGCGAGCTCTGCGCACTCATCCTCGATCATCCTGAGCTCGAGCTCACCTTCGCGACCGCGAACGATCAGCGGGGCGCGACGGCGCGCGTCGGCCGTCACTCCATCGAGTTCATCTCGACAGAGAGCGCGCCGCTCGCCGACGCCGCATTGGTGTTCAGCGCATTGCCGCACGGCGCGTCGAAAGAATGGGTGGCTCGCGCTCGCGAGGCAGGCGCGCGCGCGATCGACCTGTCGGCGGATCTGCGCCCCGGGAATGGATGTGAGGGCGTCCCATACGGCCTCACGGAATTGATGCGCGAGCAGCTCAACGGCGCCGCGCTCGTCAGCAATCCCGGCTGCTATCCGACGGCGATTCTCACGGCGCTGGCTCCGCTCATTGAGCAAAATCTCATCGCCGAGGATTCGACAATCGTCGTCGATGCCGCCAGCGGCGTGACCGGCGCGGGCAATTCGCCGAAGCGCGAGTTGCTGTTCGGCGAGGTGTCCGAGGACTACCGCGCGTATGGTTTCGCGAACGGCTCCGGGAACGTGCATCGTCACCTCAATGAGATGCGCGCCACCGCGACCGCCTTGGGCTGTTCGGCGGATCTCGTCTTCACGCCGCACCTGCTACCAGTTGCGCGTGGCATTCTGGCGACAATCACCGTGTCTCTGCGCAAGACGCTCACCGCGAACGCGCTCGATCCATGGCGCGCGGCGTACGATGGCGAGCCATTCATCGAGCTGACGACGGAGCCACCGGCACTGCGCGACGTGATTCACAGAAACGTCGTTCGCATCTCCGCGATGCCGCTCGCTGGAACACGCCGGCCGACGCTCCTGATCATGTCGGCGATCGACAATCTCGTAAAAGGCGCCGCCGGGCAGGCGGTTCAGAACGCGAACCTCATGCTCGGACTGGCCGAGACAGCGGGGCTGCCCGCATGACGATCGCGACGCGTGTAATCAAGATCGGCGGGCGCCCGCAGAGCGACCCCGGGCTTTCGGCGCGTATCGCGGAGCTGTGGAGCGGCGCGCGGTGCCCGCTCGTGATCGTTCACGGTGGTGGCGACGAAGTCACGAGCCTCCAGGCAGCGCTCGGCTTGGAGGCGCAATTTGTCGGCGGCCGGCGCGTGACAGGCGCGGGAGACATCGATGTGGTGCGGATGGCGCTCTCGGGAAGCGCGAACAAGCGTCTTGTCGCGTCACTGGTTGGCCACGGAGTCCGCGCGCTCGGACTCTCGGGCGAGGATGCGTCGCTGCTGACGGCGACTCCCGTCGATCCGCAGCGATTGGGATATGTCGGCGCGCCGCACCGCGCCAACGTCCAGCTGCTCCGGCACCTGTTGGACGGCGGGTATGTCCCAGTCATTTCTCCGGTGAGCCGAAACGCGTGCGTCGGAACGGCTGGCCCGAACTCGCTAGGCGACACGCCGGCGTTGAACGTCAACGGCGACGACGCGGCGGCGGCGCTTGCCGTCGCACTGGCCGCAGGTGAGTTGCTGTTAGTCGCGGACGTCCCCGGCGTCATGTCGGATGGCGCTGTGATTCCACGACTGCGAGCGGCCGTCGCGCGAGAGCTCATCTCCGCCGGCACGGCCGCTGGCGGAATGCGTGCGAAGCTCGAAGCGGCGATGAGCGCATTGTCCGGCGGCGTCGCGCGAGTTCGTATCGGTGACATCGCGGCGATCGACAATCCCGCGCTCGGCACGTTGATCCTCGACTGACACGAACAGTTCGATCGTACTCGGCAGCTTGCATTCCGGAGAACTCATGACCGCGCACGCACCTGATCTCACGCTGAATTCGACAACTCGGACTGTTACGGCTGGAGCGCTCGATGCCGCACCGGCGGTACCGCTCGCTCGTGTGCCCGCGGTGGGTGACATGATGGCGACACGGAGCTCGAGCGACGCGGTGCTCCATACGTACAAGCGGGCTCCAGGCGAGTTCGTGCGTGGAGAGGGTGTGTATCTCTACGACGCCGAGGGGAAGCGCTATCTCGATTTCGTGAGCGGCATCGCCGTGAACGCGCTCGGATACGGCGACCCCGGGCTCGTCGCGGCGTTGCACGCGGCCGCGGACGGCTTGGTGCATTTGTCCAATCTCTACGAGACCGCGCCGGCGTCGCGACTCGCGTCAGCGCTCGTGGCGCGATCGTTCGCCGACAAGGTTTTTTTCTGTAACTCGGGTGCGGAAGCGAACGAGGGCGCATTCAAGTTCGCGCGCCGCTGGGCGCGAACGGTTGGCGAAGTGAAGCACGAGATCGTCGCGCTTCGCGGCGCTTTCCATGGCCGACTCTTCGCGTCGCTGGCGGCGACCGACCGGCCAGGATATCGAATGCCATTCCGCCCGCTCGCGCCGGGCATCTCGATCTCCGAGCGTAACCTGGAAGATCTGGCCGTCGTGCTGGACGCGGAGACGGTTGCGGCCCTGATTCTCGAGCCGGTACAGGGCGAGGGCGGTGTGCGTGTGCTCGACGCCGGATTCATTCGCGAGCTGCGCGCTCTCACCAAGGAGCGGCGCATCGCGTTGATCTTCGACGAGATTCAGTGCGGCCTTGGCCGAACGGGGACGCTGTTCGCTTACGAGCGGTTAGGCGTCGAGCCCGACCTGCTCACGCTGGCAAAGCCGATCGCGGGCGGATTACCGATGGGCGCGATCCTGGTGACGGGCGAGATTGCGCAAACGATCAAACCGGGTGACCACGGCACCACCTTCGGCGGAGGTCCGTTCGTGTCGTCGGTTGCGTTGCACGTACTCGATCGACTGTCGGATCCGACGCTTCTCGCCGCGGTTCACGAGAATGGCGCATGGATGGGGCGCCAGCTCGAGGAGATCGCGCGTCGCACGGGGCGTGTGCGCGCCGTTCGCGGCATCGGCTACATGTGGGGGATCGACATCATGGGCACGGCATCCCATGTCGTCGAGGCGGCGCGCGAGGCGGGACTGCTCACCTGCACGGCGGGCGATTGCACGGTCCGCCTTCTTCCTCCGCTCGTGGCGACGCGCGACGAGCTCGCCCTCGGCCTCGACGTGCTGGAGCAGGTGTTGTGACAGCGTCGCACGATGAGCATTTGCTCATCAGGCCGGCTCGGGAGGCGGAAGCGACGGAGATCGCTCGGCTGAACAACGTATTCGCGGCCGAGCATCTCATGCTGCGCCGCACGCCGGAGCAAGTCGCGCTCACGATCGACGATTTCCTCGTTGCCGTCGACGAGCGCGGGCGGATCATGGCGTGCGGCGCGCTGAAGGAGTATTCACCATCGGTCGCCGAAGTCGCGGCGATCGCCGTCGCTCGCGAGGCGCAGGGGAACGGGCTCGGTCGCGACATCGTCGCCGCCGTCGAAGCGCTCGCGATGAAGCGTGGCGTGCTGCACGTGTTCGCGCTGACTCTCCAGCCGGCGTTCTTCGAGGCGATCGGCTATCAGCGGGTCGATCGCGCGCGCTATCCGGAGAAGATTCGGCGCGACTGCCTCGGCTGCGCGCGCCGCTTCGCCTGCAACGAGACTTGCTTCGCGAAGATACTGCACGTCGACGCGGCACTCGCGGCCTGAAACGGCTCGCCTGCGCCTAGCGCAAAGGGCGCCGAATCGCGAGCATGTGTATCTCGCGATCCATTTCATCATCGCTATCGAGGGACTCGATGCTGCGTGTGAGCTACGCACCCGGCTGCGTTAGGCGACGATCGACCGGCGCGCCCCGTCGGGTCTTTCAGCCATGGCGGGCGCTGGTCGCCTGCCTCGGCGCCGTCACGTTCAGAACCATCCCGGCGCAGCAGCCGATGCCCAAGCCGACCCTGGTCGTACTTTTCACGATCGATCAGATGCGGCCGGACTATCTGCATCGGTTCGACGCCCAGCTCCAAGGCGGTCTCGCGCGGCTCTTTCACCGCGGTGCGGTATTCGAGAATGCCTATCAGGATCAGGCGGTCACAGAAACGGCGCCGGGACACTCGGTGACGCTGTCGGGTCGATTCCCACGCAGCACCGGCATAACGCGGAACAGCGCCGGCGTCGAAGACGAGCGCGCACCGCTGCTCGACGGCAATGGTCCGGGCGCCTCACCCTTTCGTTTCCGCGGCACGACGCTGATCGATTGGCTCCGCGTCGCTGACCCGCGATCACGGGCGCTGTCGATCTCCCGCAAGGATCGTGGGGCGATCCTGCCGCTGGGTCGCGCGCACGAAGAGGTGTTCTGGTACACGCCCGACCGGTTCACGACGAGCAGCTACTACCACGACATCATGCCGCCCTGGATCGATGAGTTCAATGAGCGCCACTTGCCTCAGCGATACGCGGGGCAGCAGTGGACTCTGCTGTTGCGGCCGGAGGCATACAGCGAGCCGGACTCCGTGAGCCTCGAGAATGGAGGTCGCGGCGTCACGTTTCCTCATCCCTTCCCGCGTGACTCTGGCGCCGCGGCGCGCGCGCTGCCTGCCTACCCGATGATGGACGAGGTAACGCTCCAGGCCGCGCTCGCCGGTGTGGAGGCGCTGAAGCTTGGTCGCGGGCCGCAAACGGATCTACTCGCGGTCTCGCTCTCGACGACCGATGCCGTCGGCCATGCGTTCGGCCCCGATTCACGCGAGATCCATGATCAGATACTCCGTCTCGACCGCTACATGGGTGCGTTTCTCGATTCACTGTTTCGAATGCGAGACTCGACGCGGATTCTCATCGCACTCACGGCCGATCACGGCATACAGCCTTTTCCCGCGATTCATGCGGCACGCACGAAAGGGGCAGTGGCTCGTTATGTGGATCTCGACACCGTGTACGAGGGGATGATGAAGCGACTCAGTCAGCGCGGCGTCGATGCCTCCGCGCTGCAGTTCGCTGAAGGAATGTTGTTCGTCGATCGGGGCGCGTTCGCTCGCGGGCACGTCGACGTCGATTCCGTGCTTCGTCATTTCGCCGACGCGGCGCGCAAGGTGCCGGGGGTCGGGCGCGTCGATTTCGTGCGGTCACTCGCGCAGGCGGATACGGTGCACGACGCGGTCGCGCGCCGTTGGGTCCACATGCTGACACCGGAATCGCCGGTGGAGCTCGTCGTGTCGCTCGAGCCGTTCGCCTACTGGGCGGGCACGCCCAACGCGACACACGGCACGCCTAACGACGAAGACGCCCACGTTCCCCTGCTCTTCTGGGGTCGCGCCGTGCGGCCGGGACACTACGATCAGTTCGCGCGCGTGGTCGATCTCGCGCCGACGCTTGCCGAAATCATCGGTGTGCCGCCGTTGGAGCGTCTCGACGGCCACGTCCTGTCGCGTGCCCTGCCGTGAGCGCCTCAGCCATCATCGCCATGTCGCGCAGCTGATTTCGCCGATGGCTCGCTCGCGTCGCGGTGCTCCGCTCTCCGGTCTCCGTCAGGCGTTCGATGAAGCGCGCTTCGGCAATGGCCGCACGCTAAATCTTCGCGACACGCTCCCCACACCGGCGGAAGCAGTCGCGCGCGCCGAGGCATGGTTGCGTCAGCAACAAGTCCAGCTCACATCACGTGACGCCGACGCCGAGGTGCTGATCATCACCGGACGCGGTAATAACAGCGCCGGTGGTGTATCGGTCGTGCGAAGCGCCATCGAAGGGCTGATTCATCGACTGAAGCAGCGCGGCGTGGTCGGCGGGTACCGCGAGCACACCCCAGGCTCCTTCGTCGTCGTTCTCGCGCCGGTGCACGCGCTGTGGAGTCCACCGACCCACGCGCCAGCTCGTGAGGCACCCGCGCCCCCGCCAGACCCGCCGTCACTCGAGGCGCTCGATGGGGAGACGCGTGTGCTCCTTCGCCAACTCGCCGAGCGTTCGCTCGAACAACTCGGCGTGCGCGGCGATCGCGATCGATTCGTCGAGGGTGAGATGGTTCGACAATTCAGTGCGCTCGCGGCCACGCTCGCCGCCGACCGGCAGCGTGAGGATCTGCTCCGAGCCGCGATTCGCCGCGCTCTCGAGCAGTATGACTAGCGGGCGAAGCAGCCGCGCTCCGGACGATCCATCAGCCAAGGAATGGAACGCGGCCGCCTACCACGTGGTGTCCGAACCGCAATTTGCGTGGGGGCTGCGCGTCCTCGAACGACTGTCGCTCGACGGCGATGAGCACGTGCTCGACGCGGGCTGCGGCTCCGGTCGACTGACCAAGGAGCTGGCGTCGAGAGTGCCGGACGGATTGATCGTCGGCTGCGATCTCTCGGAGAACATGACGAGAGCGGCGGCGCAAACGTTAGGCACATCCGCGGCGCCCGTCGTCTGCGCCGATCTTACGGCCCTGCCGTTCCGCGGCGCGTTCGACGCCGTGTTCAGTACGGCTACCTTTCATTGGATTCACGATCACGATCGGCTGTTCGCCGAGCTCCGGGGCGCCTTGCGAGGCCGAGGGCGCCTCGAGGCCCAGTCTGGTGGCGGTCCAAATCTCGCCGCGGTGCACGCACGCGCGGACGCGCTGGCGTCGCTGCCCGCGTTCCGCCCGCACTTCGCCACGTGGCGGGAGCCGTGGCACTTTCCGACCGCTGAAGACACCGACGCCTGCCTGCGCCGGGCTGGATTCGCGAACGCTCGCTGCTGGCTCGAACGTGCGCCGACCACTTTTGCCGACGCGGAGCGCTACCGCGCCTTCATCGAGGCCGTCGTGATGCGACCCTACCTCGCGAGAATCTCTGACCCCGAACTTCGCGCAAAATTCCTCGAGCGGCTCGTCGGCGACGCCGCCGGCGACGACCCACCATTCACGCTCGACTACTGGCGATTGAACATCAGCGCGACGACTATGTGAAGTCCGATTCCATGCTCTTGTTTCATCTCCGCCCCCGGCCAAGCGACTTTCTCTCATCGACAATGCGACGACTGCTTTCCCTGTCCGCGTTCGCGGCAATCGCTACGCTTTTCGAACCGTCCCGTGCTACCGCGCAGAGCCTCGTTGGCTACTCTCCCGCCGCCGCTGTGCGCGAGCACGATGTCGAAGCGGATGCGATCAAGCGTCCGAGTCCCACGAGCGCCGCAGCGCATTCCCGTGCGCTGTCCCGCGAGGTGCATGTCGCCGGCACGGCGGCGCAGGTGCGCACTCGCGACTACGTCATCGCACAGATGAAATCCTGGGGGCTCGAGACCGAAGTACGCCGCTACGATATCTGGATGCCGCACCCGACCGAGGTGCGCGTCTGGCGGGTGTCGCCCGACACGATGCGCCTGAGCCTCGCCGAGCCGCCGGTGCCTAACGACCCGGCCTCGGCGCTCCCCCAGTACCTCACCGTGAATGGATACAGCGGACAGGGCGACGTGACAGGTGATGTCGTCTACGTCAACTACGGCCTCATCGAGGACTATGCGGACCTCGACTCGCTCGGGGTTTCGGTGCGCGGCAAGATCGCGATCGCTCGCTATGGCCGATCGTTCCGCGGCATCAAGGCGCGAGAAGCAGAACGCCATGGGGCGCTCGCGCTGATCATCTACAGCGATCCTCAGGACGACGGCTTCGTTCGAGGCGACGTGTATCCGTTGGGACCGATGCGTCCGGCGGCGGGTGTGCAGCGCGGCAGCGTCTTGAACAGCGACGGCGATCCTTCGACGCCGGGGTATCCAAGTACTGCCGGCGCGACGCGGCTGCCTGAGGGCAAGATGGACATCCCTCACATTCCCGTCGTGCCGATGAGCTACGGCAACGCCGCGGAGCTGCTTCGCGGCGTGCGTGGCGCCGCGATCCCAACGGGCTGGCAAGGTGGCCTGCCATTTCGCTACCACGTTGGCCCGGGACCGGTGAAAGCGCGGGTCGTCGTACGTGACGACCGTGCGACGCGACCCGTCAAGCCGATTTACGACACATTCGGCATCATCCGCGGGAGCGAACTGCCTGACGAGTTGGTGATCGTCGGCGGCCACCGCGACGCATGGGGCACGGGCACGGCCGACAACGTCAGCGGGACGGTGAGCGTGCTCGAAGCCGCGCGCGCGGTCGCCGAGCAGGTGAAGCAAGGTATGAGGCCGAAGCGAACGATCGTCTTCGCCACCTGGGATGCCGAAGAGTGGGGGCTGATCGGGTCCGTCGAATACGTCGAGGACGACTCGCTTCGCCTAGCGAGAAACGCGGTCGCGTACTTCAATCAGGACGTCGCCGCCCAGGGGCCGCGCTTCAATGGCGGCGGATCACCCTCGTTGCGGCCGACGATCCGCGACATCGCGCGCACCGTGTCCGATCCGAATGGTCACGGCAGCGTGTACGGGGAGTGGCGACGCGCGACGACCGTCCCCGACTCGCTCGAGCCGGCGATGGGAGATCCGGGGGGCGGATCGGATTTCGCGCCCTTCTACAACCACTTAGGGATTCCGATCGCCGAGTGGGGATTCGGCGGCGCCAGCGGCGTCTACCACTCGCAGTACGACGACTATGCGTGGATGTCGAAATTCGGCGACCCCGGTTTCGTCTATCACGCCGCGGCGGCGCGCATCGCCGCCGGCATGCTGCTGCGCGTCGCGAACGCGGACGTGCTGCCTTTCGACTACGTCGAATTCGCGCGCACGATGCGTCGCTACCTGCCGTCGATCGATCGATCGTTCGCCTCGCACCACTGGACCAACGCATCGCCGACAGCTGCGTTGCGAAGCGCGATCGAACGAATGGAAGCGAGCGCGCAAGGGTTTGCGACATCGCGTGACGCGGCGCTCGCCGCGGGCAGCGCGAGCAAGGATGCGCTGGCGGAAACAAATCGGGCGTTGCTTCGCGTCGAGCGATCTTTTACACGACCCGAGGGACTGCGCAGCCGTCCCTGGTTTCGCAACCTCATCTACGTAGCGGACGAAGACAACGGCTACGCGAACATGGCGCTGCCGTCAGTGAACGAAGCGATTCGACAGGGCGACGAAGCGCTCGCCGCGCGCGAGATCGCCGATCTCGCGACACGATTCGACGCGGCGACGCGGGCGATCGACGACGCGCGGCGCGCCATCAGCGCTGGGTCATCCAACGCCCAACAAGAACGCCGACCGCCGCGCTGACGAGGACGATCATCGAGATCAGCAGGCCGAGCGTGAGAAGTTGCATAACAGGGCGATCACCGACTTGCGACGGCGGTGTCTGCTCGCGCGGTCTCGCGTCGGACAGTGGCGTCACCGGCAGCGTGACGGCGCGCTCGGCAAACCGCGAGTCATTCTCGACTTCGCCGTGAGTGAAACGTGCCGTTGGCACCCGCGGCGGAAGCACCGTCTCGTCGACCACGCGCGACGGCGTCACGCCCAACGGCGGCGGTCCGAGCGAAGACGGCGGTGTCGCCATCGGCGCAGGCGCCGCGTCCATGCGCGGCTCGCCACCGTTAGGTTCGGGCGACGGCGTGCTCGGAGGCGCGGGGGACGAAGACGGTGCGTCGGGGGTGACGCGGGCCGGCGAGCGCCGCCACGCGACGTAACTGCGTGGAAGCTGCCGACCGTCCGCCGCGCGCGCCGTCGGCAGCGCACCTCCAAGCACCCGGACGATACCCCTGCTCGGCGAATGCCGCCGGCCGGCGAACGCATGGGGCGCCGCCGCCGCCTCCGATCGAGCGCGCGAGATCGGGGCCATTGCCGCGGAGACTCCAGTGGCCGAATCGTTAGGCATCGAGACGTTCGCTCCGGCGCTCGTCACCGGCAGCGCCAGGACGTCGATGACGCTGCGTTGGCCCGGCGGGAGAAGCAGCGTCGCGTCGGTGAACACACTCTCGTCGAGGACGGGACCGAGCGCACGTGGAGGCTCGAGCTCCGTAACGCGCGCGCGCGCGATCACCGGATCCACATCCGCCGCGGCGCCGCTGCACACGCAGCCTAACTTCGGCGCAACGTCGATGAGTACCGGCTTCCCGGCGAGCAGATGCTGAGCCAGTTCCACCGGCAACTCGTCGCCATAGACCTCGACCAGCGACCGCGCGCCATTGCCATCGAGGTCGCTCGACCACAGCATCTCGGCTGTCGGGAGACCGCCAGGCTGCGAACGAAATCGCCGCCGGTCCGGCGGAATTACCGAATCGAAAACGTCCGGCTGCTCGTCGATCGCGATGCGCTGGTCCGCGAATATCGCTAGCAACTCCTCGGGTGCGAGTCGAGCATCGACCGACTCATCGACCGCTCCCGGACAACGCCCGACATAGGTGATGCGCAGAGTGCGCGGCGCGTGCATCGCGCGGAGATAGCGCGCGAGCATTACCGGCGGCGCGACGAGTGAAACGAGAAATGGTCGAAGATCTGTTCCGGCCGCGAGCAACCGACGAGCGACGTGCGGACAGCTACACTGAATCGCGGGAATGTGTCCGTGTTCTCGTAAGGCACGCAGCGACGCCGCGGCGATGAGCTCATCTCCCCAACTCGCGGGCACGACGCTCTGATAGCCCGCGAGCGCGCACGCGTGCGCGAGCTGAATCGGCGTCGCCGGGAGCGCCGCAAGAAGCGCATCCGCGCCGAGAATGACAATCGACGGGATGCGCGCAGTATTCGGTGTTCTGGTTTCGGGCGCGCCGAACGTCATGAGCCTCGCGAATCCTCCCGACGCGCATTTACGCAATCAACGTACGTCGACCACGCGTCGACGTCGGTGCGGCCTCATGCGCGAGGGTGCGCACCCCAAAACAGGATGGAAACACGAGCCTGTCAAGAGCGGCCCAGACATTGCAACCTGCAAGACCGTTGGCCCGAAGCGAGGGTGGTCGTGGGTGAGACGTTGACGGGGGGACCTGCACGCTTGTCGGCGCAGGAGCGTGAGGCGCTTGGCGCCTACGCAGCACGGGCATCATGGCCGGCAGGGTTCGCGATTTATCAGCGCGGTACGCCTGCCGACGGCGTGTTTGCGGTGACACGAGGACGTGTCGTGCTACGCAGCCGCGTGCGCGCAGGCCGCGGATTCGTCCCGTGGATAGCGACGCCGGGCGAAACGTTCGGTTCTGAAGGGCTAGCGCCGAGCGCGAAGTATGCCACCGACGCGCGCGCTGACGAAGAGAGCGAGACGCTGTTCCTGAGCGCTGCCCGATTTCGCGCCTTTGTGCGCGAGCAACCGCAGCACGCGCTCAACCTGGTCTCGCAACTGATGGCCGAACGCGCGGCGCTCCTTGACAAGCTTCGTGAGCTCACCACGCTCAGCGTCGAGCAGCGCATGGTCTCCACGCTACTGCGAATGTCGAACAACGCGACGTTCACTCGCGAGGACGGGAAGATCGTACTCTGCACGGCGCGCTATCGCCTGCTGTGTGAGCTGGTGGGAGCCACCCGCGAATCCGTGTCCCTGGTACTCAGTCGACTAACGGGAGATGGGCTCGTCGAGCGCAAGGGAAGCACGCTGATCATCGCGCCCCCAACGCAGCTCGCCGAGCGCGGCGACGTGACCGCGGATAGCGAGTTACTCATCGGAGCGTTCGCGGATCACGCCGAGCAGACCTTCCAATAGTCCGGCAAACGGCCACTTCGGAGCGGGGCGAGGAGTCAATCCTCGCCCCGTCTTGTTAACCGGAGATAGATTCGCGTCGGTGGCCCTGCACGCGCGTCGCTCGTCCTGACAACGTCATCTCCTCGCGGCTCGTTTTGCACGATGATGGCTTTGCTTCTATGGGCTGTTCCCGTTGTGATAGCCGCTGCGGTCGTTCTGATACGACGTGGCGCCTTGCGCCTCCGCGATGAAACCGTCAGGCGACTTCCTGTCGACTCTGAAGGAATCATCGCCGGCGCTGAACCATTCGAGCTGCGCCGCGCCGCGGACGCGCCAGCGATCCTGCTCGTGCACGGCGGCGGCGACACTCCACAAACGCTCCGATACCTCGCCGAGTACCTGCACGCACGCGGCTACAATGTCCGGGTGCCACTCCTTCCAGGACACGGACGCACCGTTCGCGAATTCTCGAGCGTTTCCGCCGACCAGTGGATGCAGGTCGTTCGCAGCGCGTACCACGACCTGAGCGAGACGCATCCTTGGGTCGCGGTCGCGGGACTCTCGATGGGCGGAGCGCTCGCCGCGGAGCTCGCCGCGGAAGAGCAATCGATTCCCGCGCTCGTGCTCCTCTCGCCCTACCTCGCGATACCGAAGCGCATTGCCCTCGCCGCTCGCACGGCCACCCTGTGGGGTTTCGCCGTGCCCTACGTGCGTGCGCTCGATCCAAGCGCGCCACGATCGATTCAGAATCAGGCGGAAGCGGCGCGCAGCCTCGCCTATGGCGTATTCACACCGGCGGCGCTGCGCGCCCTCCGAACGACGGTCGATCGCGCGTTCCGCGCGCTGCCAAACGTCACGTCACCGACGCTGATGGTGCAATCGCGCGAAGACAATCGCATCCCGCCGCCGGCGGCGCAGACCGCTTTCGAGCGAATCGCCGCGCGCGACAAACAGCTCGTCTGGGTGAGCGGCGCCGGACACGTGATCACGGTGGACTATGGTCATGAACACGTGTTCGAGTTGCTCGCCGATTGGCTCGAGCGGCATCGGCGCGCGCTACCACGCGAGCGGCGCGCACAAGTAAGCGAACGCTAAAGACGAAGGAGGCGCCCTCGGGCGCCCCCTTCGAACAACATGCCACTCGTCGGCGCTGCCTAACTAGTAACGCGCTCGACGACGCTGCTGCCGAGATCCTTGATCGCCTCGACGCCAGCGGCGACGGCCGAACCGGCCTCCTTCGCGACTTCCTGCGCAACGCGTCGGACGCGCGCGATCGGAGCCGGCATCCGCGACGCGGACTTTCCAACATCGGCGAGCTTGCCGGTCGGCCGGCGAGAGCCGGCTGCCTTACGAGACGATGCGGTGACGACCTTCTTCGTTCCGCTCGCCCGCCCGCGCTTCGCCGACGTCGTCGAGCGAGCCGGGGACGCGCCGCGCGCGCTCGCCGCGCCGGCCGCGGCGGACCTGCCGCGGGACTTCGTGCTCTTCGATCGCTTTTTGGCTGCGCCTCGTGACGACGTCTTCCTCTTCGCTCGCGACTTCCTGGCCCTGGTCGCCATAGAATGCTCTCCTCGAGTCTTTGACGGAAAAACCCCTCCGACGATAGCAAGAATCAGGCACATCCGTAAGAGAGCGCACGTGAATGTAAGACAGCCTGATAGCGCATTTCACAAGGGTCCGCGAATCCGCCTCCGTTCGCGGCCGGGCAACCTTCTCGTTGCCATGCCCGGCTCGGACCGGTACAATGATCGCGGGCACACTTGGAGTATCTATGACGCAGATCGGTCTCGTTCTCGTTTTGCTCGTCGCTCTCACCGCACTTTTCATCTTCACCAGCTCATTCAAGATCATCGGCCAAGCCGAGGTCATGGTGATCGAGCGCCTGGGCCGCTTTCACCGGTTGGCTCGCTCCGGCTTCAACATTCTCATCCCGTTCATCGAGCGTCCCAAGTCGATCGACGTGCGATTCCTCGAGGCGGATGTTGGCGGTCAAAAAAGAATCGCCTCCCGGACGACCACGCGAATCGACCTGCGAGAGCAGGTGCTCAACTTCCCGAGTCAGCCGGTGATCACGAAGGACAATGTCACGATCGACATTGACGCCGTGCTGTACTACCGCGTCGCCGACCCGCAGAAAGCGACGTACTCGATTCAGAATCTCCCCTACGCCCTGGAGACGCTGACCCGAACGACGCTCCGCAACATCGTCGGCGACATCGAGCTCGATCAAACGCTCGCCAGCCGTGACATGATCAACAAGCGGATGCGTGACGTCATAGAGGAAGCGGCCGTGAGTTGGGGAGTGGACGTGACTCGCGTCGAGCTGCAAGCGATCGAGCCGCCGCGCGACATTCAGCAATCGATGGAGCTGCAGATGCGGGCCGAGCGAGAGCGGCGTGCCGCGGTGACGAACGCGGAAGCAGGAAAACGAGCCGCCATCCTCGAGTCTGAAGGTCAGCGCGAGGCACAGGTTCGAAAGGCAGAGGGAGAGAAGGAAGCAGCGATTCTGCGCGCGCAGGGCATGGCGGAGGCTCGACTCGCGCTGGCCAATGCGGAAGCGGAGGCAATTCGTCGGGTTGCGGAATCATTGCCGGAAGGCCAGGCGGCGACCTACCTGCTTGGCCTCAAGTACTTCGAGGCGCTGCCGAAAATGGCGGAGGGAAAGGGGTCGACAGTCTTCCTCCCCGCCGAGGCAACCGGTGTGATGGGCGCGGTCGGCGCACTTCGAGAGATGCTCAATCGGGCGAGCAAGAGCGCTGTCGAAGCACCGAGTGTACGACGGCCTTCTGATCCGGTTTCCGCTTCGACAGCGGCCTATCCGTCGACTCGACCGACGGTCGCCGTTCGCGCGAGTGACACCCAGGTGCCACTGCCGGATCAGCCGACGGAACGATAGGGCGCACCCGATCCATGGAGTGCGAGCTTGGCCAAAATCACACGGGAGCGCGCGGAACGTATCGCCAAAGCGCACGCCTGCGAGCACTGCGGCGAATACAGCTACAAGAAGGTCACGGTAACGCCGGCAAGTAAGGCGCAGCAGGAATCGCTCAAGGTGAGTTGGCAAGCGCTCAAGGTCTGCGGTGTTTGCGGCACTCAACAGGAGCTCGGCATCGCCGCAGACGGTGACATCGTCTACGTGGGTTGAGCCACTCTCACCTCGGCGACTCCTCTTCTGGCCAAGGCGTTTTCCGTGAATACGGGCGTCCGAACACGGTGGCGAGTGCCTCGCGTGCGTCGGCCGCACGGATGACGAAATCGAGCTTGCCGGACAAGAGCATCTGTCGCGAGAAATCGCGATATCGGGCGTAGCCGTGACAGAAGCACCACGGCCCGCGCCGCGTGAGGTTGCCCAGCCAAATGTCCGGTAGTCCCAACCAGGTGAACGCGTAGAAGTCGTTCAGCTTTTTTCCTCGCGGAAGGTCGGACTCGATCAACCCGTGCGGCAGGGAACCGTGCTTTCCCCACTGCACGTCGACAGCGACCTGGCCCCGATCGCGCCAATCGGCGTGAAGAAGCGTTCCGTGCCAATACGTCCAGAGGTCGGTAGGCGCGTGGGTCGTGTCATAGCCGACCCAAACGAGTTCTTCATCGGTAGGCACGGTGAACGGAATCCACGATCCGTCGACGTCGTCTTGCCAGAGTAGATGGTAGGCGATGATGCGCCGCGTTGGGTGGAGGACGGCGACGATTCGCTCCAAAGGGAACCACTCATCACGCTGGATGTATAGGACCGGCGCCAACGCTCGAGCGAGCGCCGCACTGGTGTCGCCGACGGCAAGCGCGTCCGGGACCCTTGCCGGTCGTGGGGGTATATGAGGACGTGGCCCGCACGCAATAAGCCAAAAGGCGAACGATGTGACGAAAACTCTTCCCAAAGTGTTATCCTTATACCGCACTTGGGATTAGGGAATTAGGGGGTTAGTAGCGTCACAGGGCGGACCGGCGCCGGGGGATTCCGGGATTGTTGTAGTCGGAGGTAGTAGCATATGCGCAAGCCGAGACCGGCGACGTTCAATCCGGCGCAGGCACTTCACCTGATAGCGAGCGATCGTACTGGTTCGCCGCTCAGCTGTCCGTCCTGCTCGGGACAGATCGAACGCACACCGCACGACTTTCCTCCTCCACCGCGTTGTCAAGTCACGCTTCGCTGTCGCACGTGTGGCAGATTGGCGAGATACATCGCTGGCGCGGCCTGACGTCTTCTCTGCACCCGCGGATTGACTGCGGAGCGGCGCGCATTCCATAGCCGTCATATGCAGCCTTCTCGTTAACTGCAAGGCCTGCGATACTCACGAAACGCACAGAATGTTGACCTTCGCCGCATCTCGCCGTCTCTATTCTGCGAGATGCGACGGTGGTCGCTCACGTCTTGCACAAAACTTGCCCCGCGCCACTCTCAGTCCCGCCGTCGAGCCGGTCCCGGTGGCAGCGGACGCGGCCCTGCAGTTTCGAGTGGACGCGCGAGTCGCGAGGAAAGAAAGGATCGGGAACACAGTTCCAAGAGGTACGGTTCATGGCACGTCTCCAGGGTACGGTGAAGTGGTTCAATGACGCCAAAGGCTACGGCTTCATCTCTCGCGAGGGGGGGCCGGATGTTTTTGTCCACTTCAGCGCCATTCAGGGCAGCGGCTTCAAGTCGCTAGCGGAAGGCGATCGCGTCGAGTTCGAGATTGTCCAAGGGCAGAAAGGTCCACAGGCAGCCGACGTCACGAAGGCGTAGCGCGGCACTTCTAGTTCTGCGCGACGGTCGAGAACGAGGAGCGCCCCGACTAGTCGGGGCGTTCATCTTTTGGAGCAAGAGATTCCGTGAAATCGGCGAGGACTCGCGGGCGGGCGACCGTGGTCGCTCAGCTCGAGCAACTCGAGCGCGACGGTCGCGATGGTGTCGTGAACGTCGGCGGACGCAAGTCGCTCCGCGTCACAAACCTCGGCAAGGTCTTCTTCGAAGATTCGGGGATCACGAAGGGAGACGTGATGCGCTACTACGCGCGCGTCGCGCCAGTACTGCTCCCACTCATCGACGATCGTCCGCTGATACTGAAGCGTTACCCTAACGGCATCAGCGGCTCGTCATTCTATCAGCAAAATGCCGGCAAATATCCGGCGGGTGTTCGCGTCGCATCCGTCGTCACTGAAGACGGCACGCGCGCCGAGCGGATCATAGGCGGCGATCTGCTAACGCTGCTGCACACGGTACAGCTCGGAACCATCGCGGTGCATCCCTGGCAGTCGCGCTTGCCTACGATCGAATACGCCGATTACAGTACGATCGATCTCGATCCCGGAGAGGGTGTTCCGTTCGAGCGCGTCGTGGAGCTCGCGGAACGGATTCGAGATGAGCTCGAGGCTTCGCAATTGAACAGCGCGCCCAAGACATCGGGCTCACGCGGCCTGCACATCGTGCTGCCGCTTCCCGCACGGACCAGCTACAGCCGCTCGGCAGCGCTCGCCGAGGCGATCGCGACCCGGGTTGCCGCGAAGTACCCGGAGATGGCGACGCTCGAACGAAGCATCAAGCGACGGCGCAAAGGAACGATTTATGTAGATGCTCAACAGAACGCACGCGGAAAGAGTGTCGCCAGTGCGTACTCCGTCCGCGAGCACGAGGGGGCGCCGGTGTCGGCGCCGCTCCGCTGGAACGATCTGCGACGCAAGCTGCGCATTGAAGACTTCACCATCGCCACGATGCCGGACCGACTCGATTCGGTTGGGGACCTGTGGGGTGAAGCGCTCAAGCGCCGAAATTCGAGCCGAGCGATTGATCGCGCACTGAGGCAGCAATGATCGAGGAGACGTCGATGGACGCGTTGGGCGAAAACGCTCGGTCACCAATGCGAGTGTATCGTCGCGAGCTGCCCGGCGCCGGCTACGTCGCCATCGATGTGATGGGCGAGTCGGACGACGAACCGCGGACACGGCCCGAAGCCGAGCTGAGGCGCATTCGCGTTTCCGTCGAACGTCGCGCGAGCGAGGAACGAAGAACGGGGCACGCGCCTCCGATCGTGGCCGAGTTCGCGGGTGACGATCGCGCGCCAGAAGTGAGTGAGCTCTATCGGATGGCATCCGACAACGCAGCGCTCGCGCGCGCACTGCTGCAGTGGCAGGGCCGACGTCAGCGCAGGGTTACGGCCGGCTGACTCCATTCACTGCCGGCGGGGACAACGCAGCGCGCACTTCACCGGCTCCGATCGAAAATGACGGAGGGATGGTGATCGGGAGACGTCCCGTGATCGCGTTGATGCCGAGCAGCGCCTCCGCGGCCGCGCGCTGAGAGACTGGAAAGCCTCCCCACGCCACCAAATACGTCGCTACCTCCGGCACCTGTTGATAGAGATAGGGATTGCCGAAGTTGACGAGAATCACGCGCGAGCCGCGATGCGACATGGCGCGCATGAACTCGAGCACGGGAACTGCGGCGGTCGCGGACGCGGCGCTGTAGTTAGGCGCGAGGTACGAACAGAGGAGAACGAGATCTGACGAATCAGCGGCCGCGAGCAGCCGCGAATAGTTCGTTCCTGAATCATCGGGATTGACGTACTCGGTCCGGAGGCGAGCGCCTCCAGTCAGTCCGCGTCGCAACTCGGCGGCGAATGTGACGCCGGCACCGAGATCGCTGCGCGAGGCCATCGTGATCGCGAGCACTCTCGGCGCGGCGCCGTTGCCGCGCGCGAGTGGAACGAGATGCAGTGAGTCCTTCGGCAACGTGATTGATTGCTCGGCGGCCCGCCGCGCGACGTTGAGATTGTTCGAATCGCCGACGATGGACGGAACCGAATCGAGGTCGACGAAACGCTTCCGGTTCAGGCCGAGCTGCTCCTTGAGCGCGAGAATGCGCCGCACGGAGGAATCGACGCGCGAAGCGGAAAAGCGTCCCTCCTGCACACCAGCGACGACGGCATCGATTGCCGCGGGTACGTCCGAGGGCATGAGAAGTACATCCGCGCCCGCTTCGATAGCCCGCTTGCACGCTTCGCCGAGGCCGATGCTGTTGATCGTTCCGTACGCCCCGGTCAACGCGACGCCGCCTCGGCCGGGGCGCACGTTCGCGAGAACGCCGTTCATGTCCATCGCGTCCGTGATGAGAAGACCGCGGAAGCCAAGCTCGCGTCGCAACAGATCCGTCATGATGCGAGGCGAGAGCGTCGCCGGCGTGCTGCTGTCGCCGAGGATCGACGGTAGCGCGATGTGCGCCGTCATGATCGCGCCGAGACCCGAAGCCATGGCCGCTCGGAAGGGAACCAGCTCGACCGAGTCGAGCCGCGCGCGTGACACCGTGATCGTGGGCAGCGTGAGATGCGAATTCTGATCGGTGTCGCCATGTCCGGGGAAATGCTTCCCTGTAGCGACCATGCCGTGCTCCTGAAGTCCGTGCACGAACGCCGCGCCCAGCGCCGCGTCGAGATGTGGATCCTCTCCGAACGAGCGCACGCCGATCACCGGATTCGCCGGATTGTTGTTGACGTCGAGGATCGGCGCGAACGCGAGGTGAATGCCGAGCGCGCGCCCCTCCACGGCGGTAATGCGCCCCTGCTCGTACGCGAGCGACGTGTTCCGCGTCGCGCCGATTCCCATCTCGGGAGGAAATATCGTCGCTCCGCCGAGGTCGATGGCGTTAGGCAGGAAGTACCCGCCTCGCGCGCGATAGCCGGCACCGAACTCGAGATCGGCACCGACGAGCAGCGGAACCCCTGACAGCCGCTGCACGGCGTTGAGCTTGGCGGCGATCTCCGTCGGCCCGCCGACCGACATCACGAGTCCGCCGACATGATCGTTGGTGACGAACGCCTGGCTACGCGCCCAGCTCGCGCTCGCGGTGGAGGCGAAGTCTCCGAACATCATCGGCCACACGAGCTGCGCCGCTTTGTCACGGAGCGAGAGCGACGACAATACCGAGTCCGTCCAGCTCACCGACCGCGCGGCCGGACGGATCGGCGCCGGCTCCGCGACTGGAATGGGCGCCGGAGAAATGCACGCCGACAGCGCGAGCGCAACGATGCCGACGACAGCGCGCCGGTTGGAGATCACCACGCGATCGTTCCCTTTTTCGTCGTGTCGACGTCTTCCTCGCCGCCTGTCTTGAAGAGAAACGCTTCCATGTTCTTGGTGAGGAAGCTGCGCGCCTGCGGGTCCATCAGATTGAGCCCATAGTGGTTGATGAGCATCATCTGTTGGCGCGTCCATTGACTCCAGCAGTCCTGGCAGATCTCACCCACGATGCGCGCGCCGATCGTGCCTGGAAAGGGCGCGCGCTCGAACCCCGCCCTCGTCTGTCCGCAGCGACTGCACTTCACGTCTGGCATGGGCACACCTTGCTGGCTCCTCGGGGAAAGCTAACCAGGGTGCGTTAGGTCCCCGCAGAGACGAAAAAAGGGCCGGTCGCGGAGCGACCGGCCCACGGACTTCGGGGTGAGCGCTAGCGAGCGACCTCGAGTTCGCCCTCCGACTGGTTGTCGCGGCGCGCGGCGCCGCGCGCGTATTCGACTTTCGCCAAATGCACGAACTGAAGGAGTCGAATGTAGATCCAGCCGATGTCGAACTCGAACCACTTGGCGGCGAAACGCGCCGACTTCGGGTCGGCGTGATGGTTGTTGTGGAGCTCTTCACCACCGAGCCAGATCGCGATGGGGGTGATGTTTCGACTCTCGTCCTTGACCTGGAAATTTCGATAGCCGAGCGCGTGGCCGACGCCATTCACCACACCGGCGGCCCAGAATGGAATCCAGAGCATCTGGACTCCCCACACGAGCGGACCGACGAAGAAGCCGAACAGGTAGATGTCGATGGCCAGCATGAACAGGATGCCGAGCCAGTTGAGCCGAGTGAGCAGATGGCGCTCGAGCCAGTCGTTAGGCGTGCCCTTGCCATACTTCTCGAGGATGCCGGGCTGGCGAACCGCTTTGCGATAGTAGAAGGCCCCTTTGAGCAGAATGTTTCTCAGCCCTTCGAGCAGTGGGCTGTGGGGATCTCCTTCGCGATCCGCAAAAGCGTGATGTTTTCGGTGACATGCGACCCATTCTTTCGTGACGATCGCGGTGGTGAGCCACAGCCAGAGCCGCATTGGAAGGGCGGCGATGTAATGGAGTCGCACACCCCGGTGTGTCTGCGCGCGATGAAGGAAGAGCGTGACGCAGACATTGGTTATGTGGCCGGCGACGACGACGAATACGATTGGTATCCACCATCGCGCGGCCAATTCACCGAACCCTGGCATTGCAAACTCCACGTGCGGGTAAGCTTAAGGATCGAGCCAGTGCAAATCTAATCCTGTGGGCCCTGTCACACTACCAATTGCGGAGAGAAGACCCACCGAGCTCAGGGACGAGTCGCGACCACCCTCGGAAACGTAACCGCGACTAAACACGCACGACGAGGGCTTGCTTCGCTTTTCGACGACAGATAAGGTGCGAGAGCATGCGAAAGAAGGACTCAGCCCGCGCCGCGGCGTTGCCCGGGTACGTGGGCGCGGAGCTCGGCGACGACAACACGATGATAGGTGCGACGGAACGCTACGCCGCGCCGTTCGTGGATCGGTACGCGTCCGACTTTTTTCGCAAGATGGCGGGAGGGCGCGTCGTCTCGTCGATCGGGGTCGGAACGTACCTCGGCGAGTGTACCGACGAGGATGATGGCGCCTACACAGAGGCCATCGCCACCGCGCTCGCATCCGGCGTCAACCTGATCGACACCGCCATCAATTATCGGTGTCAGCGCTCGGAGCGCGCGGTCGGCGCGGCAATTCAGCGCGCAATCCGCACCGGCACTCCACGAGAAGCGATCGTGGTGTGTACGAAAGGAGGTTTCCTGCCGCTCGAGGATAAGCCTCCAGCGTCGCGGGAAGCGTACGCGGAGTACCTCAAGCGCGAGTTCTTCACTCCAAATATTCTGACGCCCGACGACGTCGTCGCGGGCGGGCATTCGATCGCTCCCGGCTTTCTCCGCTATTCACTCGAGCGGAGCCGAAGGAATCTCGGGGTGCAGACGATCGATCTTTATTATTTGCATAACCCGGAGCAGCAACTGGCCGTGCTGTCACCGGCGTCGGTGCGCGAACGGCTGCGGGCCGCGTTCATGGTGCTCGAGGATGCAGTGTCGCGTGGAGAGATTCGGGCGTACGGCTGCGCGACGTGGCAGGGGCTCCGTGTGCCTCCCGGCGCCAAGGCGCATCTCTCGTTAAGCAATCTCGAAACAATTGCGCGCGAGGTCGCCGGCGACGCGCATCATTTCCGCGCCGTGCAACTACCGATCAACCTTGCGATGCCCGAGGCATTCCGCGATCGGACGCAGGAGACCGGCGCGGGCGGCGCGCTCGCGTCGGCGCTCGATGCGGCGACCGCGCTCGGGCTGACGGTCGTCGCCAGCGCGTCCTTGATGCAGGCGCAGTTGACGAAGAACCTGCCGCCGTCGATGCACGAGCTCTTCCCCGCGCAGCGCACCGACGCCCAGCGCGCCCTCGCCTTCGTCCGGTCTTTGCCCGGCGTGACGAGCGCGTTGGTGGGCACGCGCAGCCTCGAGCACCTGGCCGAGAATCTCGATAGCGCGGATCGCACGCGCGACACGACCGCGTGATGAACGTTTACTAACGTGCCGCCGGCCCATCACGCGCCACGCGGCTACCGCAATCCCTGGCCGGACGCCGAGCCGCGCGGGTTTCGTGACATCATTCGGTGGTCGTGGGAACGGCGGCTTCACTCGGTGCCGCGGGACCCGCCGCCCGGCAGCTTCCCCACCGCCGAGCCGCTGTTCTCGACGCGCGAGAACAGTGGCGCCCTGTCCGCGACGTGGGTCGGTCACGCCACGACTCTACTCCAGATTGGCGGCGCCAACGTGCTCACCGATCCGATGTGGAGCGAACGTGCGTCGCCGATCTTCTTTGCGGGGCCGCGCCGCCACGTCCCGGCGGGAATCGACTTCGACGCGCTTCCACCGATCGACCTCGCGCTCATCTCGCACGATCACTACGACCATCTGGACCGCGCGACCGTCCGAGCGCTCGCCCGCCGGAGGCCCGACATCGTTTGGCTCGCGCCGTTAGGGTTGGCGCGTGCTCTCCGCCGCTGGGGTGCCGGCAACACGTGCGAGCTGGATTGGTGGCAAGACACGACGCTCGACACGAGCGGCGGCGAGCTCACGGTCGCCTGCGTTCCAGCTCAGCATTTCAGCGGGCGTGGGCTGACGGATCGAGGGCGCACGCTCTGGTGCTCATGGGTCGTGCGCGCGGGAGGAATCCGTGTGTTCTTTGCCGGCGACACCGCGTATCACCCGGAGTTCCGCGCAATCCGCGAGCGCCATGGCCCTTTCGATCTCCTCATGTTGCCGATCGGCGCCTATGAGCCCCGCTGGTTCATGCGCGCTGTCCATATGAACCCACCAGACGCGCTACACGCTTACACGGATCTGACCGACTCCACGGCGGAAGCACCGATACTTCTTCCAATCCACTGGGGAACGTTCCGGCTCACCGACGAATCGATGTTGGAGCCGCCGGAATGGACGGCGCGACTCTGGCGTGAGGCGGCGCTCGATCCGACGAAGCTCTGGCTCCTTCGTCATGGAGAGACGCGCACGACCCATCTGCCCCAGCGAGCCCCAGCAACCTAACGAGCACGCGGCGGCGTCAGGGGTGCCAGTCGGCGATGTAGATGTTCAGCTCGTCCAGCGATGCACCACTCCGGTTGGCGGCCCAGAGGAGCCGCTTCCCGTCCGGACTGAACATCGGAAAGCCATCGAACTCGGGGTGGTCCGTCACCTGCTCGAGGCCCGTCCCGTCAGTGTTTATCAAGTACAAATCGAAATTGCGGCTGTGCGGATTCTTGTAGTTCGAAGAAAAGATGATGCGCCTGCCGTCCGGGGTGTAGTACGGAGCGAAATTGGCCCCGCCGAGGTTCGTGATCTGATGCTGATTCGATCCGTCGGTGTCCATGATCCAGATTTCCATCCGGTTCGGGCGAACGAGACGCTGCCTCAGGAGCTCGCGGTAGTTCGTGAGCGCGGTGTCGCTCGGATGCCACGCGCGATAGACGATGTGCTTTCCATCGGGCGAGAAGAATGCGCCGCCGTCGTAGCCCGGCGCCGTGGTTAGGCGGCGAACGTTCGAGCCATCAGTGCTCATCGTGTAGATGTCCAGATCGCCGTCCTTGAGCGACGTGAACACGATGGTTTTTCCGTCGGGAGAAAGCGTTCCCTCGGCTGTGTACACGCCATTGCTCGTCAGGCGCTTCAAGTTCGATCCGTCCGGGTTCGCCGTGTAGATGTCGTACGGGTCGAGGCGCCAGACGTATCCCTTCGACGGATCGGGGTGCGGCGGGCACGCCGTGTCGACCGCGTGGGTCGAGGCAAAGAAGATCCGCTGATCGCCGACGAAGAAGTACCCGCAGGTCGTCTTTCCGGCGCCGGTCGAGATGCGTCGCACGTTCGATCCATCGACGTTCATGACGTACTGCTGATCGCAGCTGCGACCGTCTCGCGTCGACTGGAAGATGATGCGCTTGCCGTCGTGACTGAAATACGCTTCGGCATTCTGTCCGCCGAAGGTCAGCTGCCGAATGTTGCTCAAGTGCGGCTCGCTGGGTTTTGCGAAGGCGAGCAGCGAAATGGCCGCCGCCCCCGAGAGGGCGACGGCCGTCACCGTGTTCGATTTGGATCGAGGGAGTCGAAGTTGCATGGCCCCCCGAATCTAGAATGTGCGCGCGTCTAATGCCTCTTTGCCGGCGTCGCCGGCGTGTGCGCCGCCTCGGCGGAGGCAAGCGAGAACAGCTCCTTTTGCGTCGAGCCCTTGTCGAGGAGAGCGATCGCTTTGCGGAGCGGCGCGTCATACGGGAGATCACGACGCTTCGCGGCGGAATCGCCGAAGGCGAAACGCGACACACGCTGCTCCAGCAGGCGATCGATATATCGCGCCGACGCGTCCCAATCCTTTTGATCGACCGTCACACCCTTCGCCTGCAGACGGCGCAGCAGATCGCTGCGCCACTGAGGCTGGACGGTGAAGTCCTTGCCGACACTCTTCGAGAGCTCGAGCGAGTAATCGTAGTACGTCGTGTAGAACTCCTGTTGCTTCACGGCGAGCGATTTCGCGAGGCGCTGCTCGGCGGATGTGAGCGTGTCATCGTTCACGATGACATCTGGCGCTATTCCGCCGCCGCCGTAGACAAGCCGGCCCGCATCGGATTTGTACGATGGACGATTCTTCTTCGCGCTCTCCGTCTCAGCCGTGGTATCCGGTGCCTGTTCGACGAAGTGGCCGTTCTCGAATTTTCGCTCCTTCTGAATGGAGCGACCACTCGGCGTGTACCACTTGGCCGTCGTCAACTTGAGCGCATAGCCACCATCGAGATTGAACACCGATTGCACGAGGCCCTTACCGAAGCTCGTCTGGCCGATGATCAGCGCGCGGTCGTGATCCTGCAGCGCGCCGGCGACGATTTCGGAGGCCGACGCCGTGTATTCGTCGGTGAGAACGACGAGCGGAGTCGTCGGAAGCGCCGGCGTGCCGTGGGCGACATACGGCTGCGTCTCACCGTT
The DNA here is from genome assembly GCA_036557635.1 of Gemmatimonadaceae bacterium. GTDB lineage: Bacteria > Gemmatimonadota > Gemmatimonadetes > Gemmatimonadales > Gemmatimonadaceae > AG2. Next base: position 18,788 of record DATBHD010000237.1, on the reverse strand, counting down.
GCGCGCACGAATCGACGCGATCTCTTGACCGTCCTTCAGGAACAGGTTGCTGATCGCGAGACTCTGATCGAGAATGCCACCCGGATTGCCACGGAAGTCGAGGATGATTCCGCGAACGTTCTGCTTTTGCAGCGAGCGCACAGCGTCCTGAACCTCCTGCGCGGCCGTTTCGTTGAAACGATCGAGCGGGATATATCCCACCTTTTCGCCGTTCGCGCCGAACGAAATCGCATAACGAACGGCTGGCACATGGATGACGGCGCGTGTGAAATGGACTTCGATCGGTGCCGTGACGCCGGGTCGCGCGAACTTCACCATGACCTTCGTGCCCGGCGTGCCGATCAACTGATCCTGCGCCTGTTGCGTGGTCCAGTTGACGACGTGGATGGTATCGATCTGAACGATGCGGTCGCCTTCGCGAACACCAGCTGCCTCAGCCGGAGTGTTCGGGAAGACTTTGCTGATCACGATCTGACCCTGCTGCGGCTCGATCTGCATCCCGATGCCGCCATAGCGGCCGCCGGTATTGGTCGTGAACGCCTTGAGCTCCTTCGGAGCGAGCAGCTCGCTGTAAGGATCGTTGAGCTCTTTCACCAAGCCCCTCGCTGCCTTCTCGTAGAGCTGGCCACCATCGAGTGTGTCGACGTAGCGCTCGTTCACGAGCTGGAGAACTTGATCGAGCAACGCCTGGCCGCCACGCACGACGCGCGACTGCAGCACGAATCCGCCAGCGAAGAGCGGGAGCGCAACGATGCTGGCGAGAACGAGTTTTCGAGAACGGTTGATCCGTGACATCAATGAGCCCGGCTTGGGGGACGAAGAATTATAAGGGACGGTAAATGAGCGAGATCAGTTGTGCTCATTCGACGGGCGGCTCGTCCCTGCGGTCGCCCTCTGTCCAAATAGCCTTCCACGACATTTCGACGCCGGAGCGAAATCGCTTCTTCGTCAAACGCAGCCCATCAGGCGAGATGGCAACGGTATAAGCCTCACCGTCAATGAGAATTTCTCGCCGAATTGTTCTTTCGAGCTTCGTGGCCATGATCGTGATACCCGCCGCGAGGATGCCGGTTCTGACCAGCCCTCCATTGATTCAGACGCCTCGCGCCGCCAAGACGTAATCCACGAACCACTCGCGCTGCTGTTGCCGAACGGACGCGCTCCGTACCACCCCTGCCGATTCTAGCATTTCATGGGCCGGTTGCAGTACGCGCTGAAGATGTGACGGATATCGCTGCATGAGTGGTAAGAGTTCCTTCAATCGGTCCAGTGAGACGCGCCACGTGAGTACGTCTTCCGCGCGCGCGACCTCGAGCAACCGGTAAAGCCGACGCGCGACAGGCGACCCCAAGTCCAAGTAACGAGTCACCGACAGAGAAGAAGTAAACCGCCCCGCCAAGTTCTCCCGGATCTGAGGTGAGATCACGACACGGGCGACGCCCGGTTCGCCGCTCGGAACGCCCTCGAACAATGCGAGCTGATCGCGATCTGCCACTCGACGCCGCTCGATCACTACCGAGCTCAAGATCGAGAAACGTGCTTCAATCGCCTTTCCCGCCGAAAAGCTGAAATAGCTGCCCGCGGACTCGAGCGTCGTACGCTCCAGACGCACGAGCGCTCCGCGGAGCTGCTCGTACGTGCGTCCGTCGACCTGGCGGCCCATGGAGCGCAGGAAGGCATGCAGCGTGAATGTGATGGCGCCATCGACTGGTTCACCGGCCTCGTGGAACCGATGCATCAGCTCGACGTACACGTCCTGATCGAAGGTGCCCGGCAGACGATCGCCGGGACTGGGAAGCACACGCCAGCGGCCGCCATCGTCCGCGGAGCAACTGATCGCGGAATCGTCCGCGGAGTCGCTCAGGCGGAATAGAGGCAGCCGCTCCAAGGAACGATCGAGCAGAACGACGCGCGCCGTGACGCGTCGCCGCGCGGCGAGGCTCATGAGTCGGAAAGTGGAGCCGCGCCTTGCCACGGGCAAGGCAAGCGCCCGCAGGCTGTAAGCCTTACGACAACGCGATGACCTGACCGGTTACGGCGCTCGCGTCGTCGCTGCAGAGATAGGCGACAGCTGCGGCAACTTCCTCGCGCTCCACGTAGCGAACTTTTTCACCCATCGACTTCATGTTCGCCGCGGTTCGAATCGATGTCGGCGCAAGCGCATTTGCTCGAACGCCGTTGTCACCCTCGCCCTGCGCCACAGCGTGCATGAGCGCGACGACACCACTCTTCGCGGCCGCGTAGGCGGCAACGTTAGCCACCTTCGCGCCAGGCAAGGCCGACTCGGAGGCGAAATACACGATCGCTCCCCTTCCCGCGCGCAACATCGGAAGAAAGGCTCGAGTCACGAGATACGCTGTGGTTAGATTGATGCTCATCATGCGCTGCCAAACGTCCACGTCGCTCGCGTCGAGCGAACCACTCAGGGCAAAGCCACCGGCAACGTGAACGAGCGCGGCAAGCCGATCTCCATGCTCTTTGCGCACGCGCACAACCAGATCATCGACAGCTCCCGCGTCGGCGAGATCGCAGCCAAATGAGGAGGCTCGAAAACCAGCCTGGGTAAGAGCAGCGGCTCCATCGCGTGCGTGATCAGCGCCTCTGTCGACCAGAAGCAAGGTGGCGCCACGCTCCGCCAGCGCTCGGGCGACGGCTTCGCCGACCTGGCCCTCTCGCCCAGCACCGGTCAGCAGAATGGGGCCGCGAAAGCCGGATCCAGACATGGCACGGAGTATGTGTAAGAGACGGCACGAATGCCACCGCAACGAAGCTACACGTTCGCCGACCGGCTCGAGCGCCTAGGCGTCGTCCTCGTCACAATCGTCTTGCTGTATTTCGCGTTCGTGGGAGTCCTGTCGATCACGCGCGGCACTCCGGTGCAAACGGTAATTGCCGAAGGAGACCGCAACGGACCACCCCCGCCGACCGACTCGCTGTTCGCGCGAACGATCGAGATGTACACCGGCACGCACATCGAGCCTGGAACGCGAGTCCAAACGCTGAACAACGGGTCCGTTTACGATTCCCTCTGGAAGGATCTGCGTTCGGCGAAGCGGACGATCACCGTTCAGATGTACTATGCTCTCCCGGGAATGGTCGCCGACACCCTGGCGGCAATTCTCAAGGACAGAGCGCACGCCGGAGTTCGCGTCCTTCTCTTGCTCGACGCGTTCGGCGCGCAGCATCTCAAGCGCGCGTGGGCGCAGTCTCTTCGCAAATCGGGCGTCGAGGTTGCACAGTTGCGTAAGCTGAAGTGGTACTCGGTGCATAACGCGACGGATCGCTCGCACGTTCGTGTCGTCGTCGTCGATGGAAAGATCGGCTACACCGGAGGGTTTGGCATAGCCGACTACTGGCTCGGCAACGGATTGCGCGAGAATCAGTGGCGCGAGTCGAACGTTCGCTTCGAAGGGCCGGCGGTGATGCAACTGCAGGCGGCGTTCGCCTCGGCGTGGGCGGAAGCAACAGGCGAGCTGATCACCGGCGACATCTTCTTCCCCACCAGTGGGTTCGAGCCGCTTTCGGGAGGAGTGCGGGCGGGTCTGCTCTTCACGTCGCCAACGACAGGGAGCACGCCAGCCGAGCGTTTCCTAGCGCTGAGCATCGCGTCCGCGCACAAGACGCTTTTCGTGACGAACTCCTATTTCGTGCCTGACGACGACTTTCGACGCTTGCTCGAGCGAAAAGCCAGACGCGGTGTCGACGTTCGCATACTCACGGTGAGCGCGAATACGGACGTGAAGACGACGTGGTACGCGGGGCGCTATTGGTACGAGGACCTGCTCAGCGCCGGCGTGAAGATCTACGAGTATCAACCAGCGATGATTCACTCGAAGACGATCGTCGTCGATGGAATTTGGTCGAGTGTCGGTTCGATGAACTTCGACAACCGATCGTTGGCCTTCAACAACGAATCCAATCTCGTCGTTCTCGACCGAGGATTCGGTGCCGAAATGGATTCCATCTTTTTCAACGATCTGCACTACTCCAAGGAGATTACACTCGCCGAGTTTCGCCGGCGCTCCGCGTGGGAGAGGCTGCTCGAAGTTGGCGCTGTGGCGTTGTCGCGGCTGTTGTGATTCGTAATCGCGTTAGGTGCGCTAGCGGATTTCTTCACGACCGAGGGCGGCGCGCACCGCCTCGCGCATAGCGAGGACCGCTTCGTCGCGTGCAGCCGGAGAGTCGTCGCGCACGTGGATCTCGATGCCGTCAGCGACGGGCACGCGACGCCAGCTCCAGGGCTGATCGTCGTCCGTCCGAGCAACCGCATCGGCACGAACACCAAGGGCCGGCGCGAGCGACGTGGCAACGCGTCTCTCCAACGAATCGCCGGTGAGCTCATGCAGCTCGCTCTTGATCGCCTCGAGCGTCGTGCCCTCGCGTTGCCGGATCTTGATTTCCAACAACTGAAGGAAGTGGCGGTAATTATACGTAGCGGCCGTCCCGGTTCCCTCTGGCCGATCGAGCAACCCGTTCGCGACGTAGAACCGAATGGACCGCGCGCTTGGCGCGACACGAGCCGAAGCGTTCGTGGGACGCATTCCCGCGGCGTCGACGAGGGCTGTCACGTGAGCAGCCAGGCCACGCGCATTCCAGGGAGCGTGACGGGCATGGGCGCGAAGCAATGAAATTGGCGACTCAGTCATGCGCGTCGGTTGTTGCTGTTCCGTCCATTTTCCGGTGCGGTAGCGAGATCGTCACAGTCGTTCCAGCGTCCGCGGTACTTTCGAGAGCGATAGTGCCACCGTGATCGTCGAGAATGCGCTGGCACAGCGCCAAGCCTACGCCAAAGCCGCCGGGTTTCGTCGAGAAGAACAGCTCGAAGACTCGGGGCAATAGTTCTGGCGAGATCGCCGGGCCGTCGTTGTGTAGACGGCACCTCCATCCACCGTCAGGCATCGCACTCGAGGTCAGCGTCAGGTCACTGCCCTCGGGAGCCGCATCGACGGCGTTCGAAAGCACGTTGACGAAGACTTGCGCGATTTGCTCAACATCGACGTCGCACGTCGTACGCGGTTCGGCGGAGTGATGACGCGCAACGAGCGCCTTGCTCTCGAGCAAGCCGCGCTTGGACGCCAAGACGTCATGCCACACCGCGTCGGGATCGGCGGCGGCGAGGCGCATCGGCGCCGGGCGACCGTACTCGAGCAAGGACCCGACGACGCCGTTCAGACGCTCGACTTCGCGAAGGATCCGACCGACGTTCTTCTCGATCACGGGATCATCGCGCACGCGGAACCGGAGGAGCTGGGCCGCGGACGAGATTCCAAAGAGCGGATTCCGAAGCTCTCGCGCGATACCGGCGGAAACCTCGCCAATCGCTTCGAGTCGCCGCCGTTGGGTGAGCCGACTCACGATTTCGGCGCGCTCGATAGCCGAAGCAACCTGAGTTGCAACGCTCGCAACGACCCGCTCCAACTCGTGCACTCGAGTCAAGGACTCTGTGCCGGTCACGATCACCGTCACCGCGCCGCGCACGTCGCCGCTGACCATCGGGACCGTGATCTCTTTGCCACGCGGCAGATCGTGCTCAACCACGACGTGTTCGCCGACTGCGCGTTGCCAGCTCGGAACAAGCGAAGCCGTCAACGAATCGCCTTCCTCGTCGAAGCCGACATGGTGAGCAAGTTGAAATCGGCCGCGATCGTCCTCGGCGAGTGCGATCGCGACCGAGTCGCAGATCGCGACGCGACGTATCTGCTGCACTGCTTCGTGCAGGACTCGCTCGAGTGAGATGGTCGGAGCGAGAGCAATCGCCGCATCGAGCACCTGACGATCGGCGCTCAGCGGCACTCCGCCAACTTCCGACTGGATCGATGGCGCGCTCATGAGTAGAAGTTACGAGCGACGATTTCAAAGCGAAACGGCGGAGCGCAGACGCTGCGCTCCGCCGTTTGCGAAAACCCTCGAGGGCGTACTAGCGACGTCCGCGTTTCTTGCCGCCCTTCTTGGCGCCACCACGTTTCTTGGCACCACCGCGCTTTTTGGCGCCACCCTTCTTCGCGGCTTTTCGCGCCCCAGCCTTCTTCGCGGCGCGCTTCTTCGCGCCCTTCTTCGCGCCGCCCTTCTTCGCCGCCTTTTTGGCGGCCTTCTTTGCACCGCCCTTCTTCTTTGCGCCGCCGGCCTTCTTGGCACCACCGCTCTTGCTGGCAGTTTTCGCGGCCGCGGGCGCTCCGCTGGCCGCACCTCCGCTCATCGCCGAGCCGCTCGTGCCTCCAGTGAAAGCGCTGCCCGCCGAGCCACCGGTGCTCGAGGATCGCCGACCGCCAGCGGGGAAGATCTCGACTTCCTCTTCTTCCTCTTCGCTGAACGTACCACTCCCCTCCTCCTCCTCCTCCTCGTCATCGTCGTCGGTGCTGTCCCAGAGATCGTCGCTGCCACGTGTCCCGGACCACCCACCCTCCTCCTCATCGTCGTCATCGTAATTGCCGCCGGAACCGCCGCCACCATAACCGAGATCATCCGCGTCGTCGTCGCGATCCGAGAATCGAAACTCCTCGTGCAACTCGTCACCCCGCGGCATGCGCGCCTCCTGAGGCCAAGTGTGATTTCAGAGCAATTTCTACCGACTCAATCGACTCAACGTCGCGCCCTCCGGCGCACGTCGTGTGCCGACCCCGCGCGCGTGCAGCATCGCCCTGCGTTCGGTGATCGCACGCATTAAAACGCGTGCAGCTACGTTGGCGCAACACCCTAGTACAATGTCATGGCGTTTCCGTCAAGGCATCGTGCTCGCGAGGGTCTCGTGATGACGCACGAGCGCGCGTTGCGCAATTGCGAACGCGCCCCAGATGAGTCGCAACGCGCGTTGCGCTCAGTCGCCCGCGGGCTCGGGAACGGGAGCAGTCGTCGCAGCTTCGCGGTGTCGATCGCCCGCGGGTTTTCGGCGCGTGACCAACGCCGCGACGTCGTCGAGCATCGTATACACCACCGGAACGACGAAGAGAGTCAGAAGCGTCGACGTAATCAGACCGCCGATCACAGCGCGCGCCATGGGCGCGCGCTGCTCCGCGCCGGCGCCGAGCGCCAGCCCCAACGGAATCATTCCGAAGATCATCGCGACGGTCGTCATGATGATCGGCCGCAGGCGGATGCGGCCCGCCGTGAGGAGCGCCTCGGTGCGTCCCGCGCCGCTTTCTCGCTGTTGATTGGCAAAGTCGACGAGCAGGATGCCGTTCTTGGTCACGAGTCCCATCAGCATGATGATGCCGATCATGGTCATCACGTTGATGTTGTCGCGAGTGATGAGCAACGCGACCGTTACACCGATGAAACTCAGCGGCAGCGCCAGCATAATCGCCAGCGGTTGGAGGAAGGACCCGAAGAGCGAGGCCAAAATCAGATAGATGAATACCACGGCGAGGAGCATCGCCTCGAGGACGTAGCCTTTCGTTTCCTCGAGATTCTGGACGTCACCGCCGAAGACAAAATGGTAACCAGGCGGAAGCCCTATCTTGTCGATCTCTCGTCGCACCCCGTCGGCGACATCACCAGTCGCGAATCCCGGCAAGACGTTCGCGTTGATCGACACCTGCTGCTCGAGATTGCGGCGGTTGATCTGCTGAGGACCGACGCCCGCGTGAACTTCCGCGACTTGCGACAGCGGGATCATCGGCGATTGCCCGCTGCGCGGATCCGTCGAGCTGCTCGGGACGACAATCTGCGCGACGTCCGCCGCGGAAGTTCGCATGGAATCCGGGTAAACGACGATCACGTCGTGCTCGAACCCCTGATGATCTTCCCAGCGTGTCGCTCGCTGCCCGGAGAAGAGCGGAGCGAGCGTGTTGCCGATCGTCGAGATGCCGAGGCCAGCTCGCCACGCTTCCTGTCGATCGACCCGCACGTCGAGCTCTGGAATATCACCTTCGTCGGAGGAGGTAGGCTCCGCGACACCAGGCACGCCCTTCACCGCATCGAGCACGCGCGCCGCCACGAGCTTGAGCCGCGACACCTCGGGGCCCTGCACGTTGATCTGAATCGGTGAGCCGCGGCCGCCGAAGATCGACGACTGGCTGGCCCGTACCGATGGCTGCGTTCCGGGAATCCGTCGAAGCTGGGAGCGCAGGTCGTTCTGGAGATCGAAGACCGAACGCTTGCGCCGCGATCGCGGCAACAGCTTCACAAAGATGCTCCCGTTGCTTGGCGTTCCACGGAATCCGCCACCAATGGACAAATAGGTGTAGTCGACTTCCGGCTGCTTTTTCAGAAAGGCGACCATCTCGCGACCCTTGCCGAGTGTGTAACCGAGGGTCGATCCCGGCGCGGTTCGAAAGTTGACGTTCAACTCACCTTGATCGGCTTCCGGCATCCACGTGAAGCCAAGCTTGGGGACGAGCAGGAACGCGCCAAGGACGGAGACGATCGCCACGCCGCTGACAACGAGTCGGTGCCCCAACGCCCAGGAGAGCCAAGTTGGATAGCGATCGGCGACGCGCTCGAACCAGTCGTTGAACGCGAACACCACGCGCCGAATCGGATTGACCTTCAGGCGCTTGTTGGGATTGCCTTCTACGTGCTCCGCCTCCGGGTCGGCCCACACACTCGAGAGCATCGGATCGAGGGTGAACGACACGAAGAGTGAGACCAGCACGGCAAACGCAACCGTGACGCCGAACTGGAAGAAGATCTTGCCGATCATTCCTCCCATGAACGCCACAGGGAAAAAGACGGCGACTACGGCGAGTGTCGTCGCGGCCACCGCGAGGCCGATCTCGTCGGTCCCCTCCTTCGCGGCGCGGTAGTGGTCTTTCCCCATCTCGACGTGTCGCACGATGTTCTCGCGCACGACGATCGCGTCGTCGATGAGGAGCCCGATCGCGAGTGACAGCGCGAGGAGCGTCATGGTGTTCACCGTGAAGCCGAACAACCACATGACGAAGAACGCCGAGATGATCGAAACCGGCAGAGTGAGCCCGGTGATCACGGTGGATCGCCAGGAGTTCAAGAACAGGTAGATGATCGCGATCGTGAGCAGCGCACCGAGACCGATCGAGTTCTGAACGTCGGCGAGTGACTCGCGAATTCGCTCCGAATCATCGCGACGGACCGTCACCTTCACGTCTTGCGGGAGAACGCGCTCGAGGTCGTGGACCGCGACTCTGACGCTGTCGGCGACGGCGACGGTGTTGGACTCCGCAACCTTCAAGACGTCGAGCGTCACGGAAGGCCTGCCGTCGATCTCGGCGGCGGTGCGCCGCTCTTCGGAGCCGTCGATGACCGTGCCGACGTCGCCGAGCTTGATCGGGACACCGTTACGCACGGCGACAGCGATGTCGGCGAATGCTTTTGGATCGACGATGCGTCCGGTGATTCGCACGAGTCGCTCGGTTGCCGCACCCTGAACGCGACCGGCAGGCACCTCCTGATTCTCGCGCTGCAGGGCGTCCATCACCTGCACAGGACTCACGTTGTACGCGTGCATCGCGGTGGGATCGAGCTGCACTTGAATCTGCCGTCGATTGCCACCGACGATGTTCACGCCGCCGACGCCGGGAATCGCCTCGAATCTCGGCGTGACCACCTGATCGGCCAGATCCGTGATCTCGCGGAGTGGTCGCTCGCTGCTTTGCAGCGCGATCGACATGATCGGCGACTCATTCGGATCGAAGTGTTGAATGATCGGATCTTCGATGTTCGGGGGCAGGGACCGGCGAATCCGCGCGACCTTCGCCTGGACGTCCTGCTGGGCGACGCCGATGTCGACGCCGAGATTGAACGACAGACGAACCTGGGATCCGCCCTCGTAGGAGCCCGAATTGATCTCCTTGATCCCCTGCACGGTGTTGAGCGCTTCCTCCATCGGCTTGGAGACCTGGCGCATCATGACTTCCGGGGACGCGCCCGGATAGCTCGTCTGCACCGAGATCACCGGGTATGTGACGTCCGGGTACTCGTCGATGGAGAGACGCCGGTAACTCACGATTCCGAGCACGACGAGCGCCACCATCATCATGGTGGCGAACACGGGGCGTTTGATGGAGACGTCGGACAGGAACATGAGGAGACTCGTTCAGTTCGGGTGCCGAGCGGCGGGGCCGGGTGCTATCTGGTCGTACTGCCGCGGCGAGGCCGCTGGCCACCGTCCGGGTCGGCGCCGCGGGAGCGCTCTTCGCCGAGGATGATCGCCTGCATGCCGCGTCCCAGCGTACCGACGTTGCCGACGATGACGCGATCGCCTAACGACAATCCGGACACGACTTCCACCCGGCCGAGCCGATCGTCGACGACGCCAACCTCGAGCGGAGTGACGTTCACGACGTTCTGGTCGATCCTGTACGCGAACGGATGTCCGCCGTCCTGCGACTGGCGAATGGCCGCCGTCGGCACCGTCAGGACGCCCTCGAGGGTGCGGCTCACGACGCGACCAGTGGCGAACGTGCCGCCCTTCAACTGACCGTCAGCGTTAGGCACGTTGACATAGACCGTAATCGAGCGACTCGTTGGGTCGATCGTCGGGCTGACCCGCGCGACGCGGCCGTCGAATCGCCGAGCATCGGCCACGAAGTGAACGGGCTGGCCGACGCGCACGGCGTTCGCCTGCCGCGCAGGAACGGCCGCGGCCAATTCGAGCACCTCGTTACGAACGATCGTGAACATCGAGGCGCCGCGCGCGACGCGCTCGCCCTGCTCGACGCTGCGCGTACCGATGGTTCCGCTCGTTGGGGCGACGACGCGCGTGTCTCGTGAGGCAAGGCTCGTCGTGCGCAACTTCGCTTCGGTCGCGGCGAGGCGCGCCCGAGCGGCGTCCACCGCCTGTTGCGCAACCTTGTAATCCCGCTCGGCGATCGCGCCCGCCTTGAACAGCTCGGCGCTCTGGTCGAGGTTCCACTGGGCCGTCGCGAGATCGGTGCGCGCCGACGCGCGATCGGCGACCGCGCTCTCCTGCGCGCTCTCCTGCTCGCTGGCGTCGAACCGGGCCAGGAGTTGGCCTGCCGCGACGCGCTGTCCCTCACGGACGTACACGCCGAGGAGGTCGCCCTCGAGCCGCGCTCTGACATCCACCGTCTCGATCGGCTTCAGATCGCCGGTGATCGGCGTGCCCTCTTCGATCGTCTCCGCGCCGACGATCGCGACGTCACCGGGAGCGAGCGTGATCGTCGGCGCCTGCCGTCCACCGCGACCGGCCGTGTCGGCGCGCTCCGTGTTGCCGTCATTCGTCGCCGCGGACGCCGAGCCGGCGCTCGATCCGCAGGCCGAGGCGCCAAGCAGCAGACACGCCCCACCGAGCAGGTTGATTAGTGTTTGCGTGCTCACGTCAGGAATCGCGCTCGGATCGGCGAACGGGTGAAGACCCGCGCGTCGGAGGGAAGGGAATCGGCCGGCCAAGCGCGCGCGCCAATTCAGCGGTGGCGAGATAGAGGTCGTAGGTCGCGCGCGCCTCTCCCGACTGCGCGGTCGCGAGCGCGAGCTGCGCATCGGTGACCTCGAGCTGTGTGCTCAGCCCGCGCGAGAACCGCAGTGAGGCAAGCTGGAATGCCTCCTGCGCCTCGGAAGAATTCTGTTGTCGCGCGTCGAACACGGAGCGTGCCCGCAGCAGCTCGGCGCGGGCGCGCGCGACCTCGATCGCCACCGTCTCCCGCTCCACCTGAAGCTGGAGCTCGGCGATGCGAAGTTGCGCCTGCGCCGCGTTCAGATTCGACTTGGCACGCAGACCATCGAAGATGGGGAAGCTCAGTGTCGCGCTGATGGATCGATCGGCGAACCAGCCACCGTTTTGGCAGACGCGGCCCGTTGTGCCGGCGTCGCAGAAATCGGCAGCCGTTCGGCCGAACCGATCTGGAAATCCGAATCCAAGTGGAGGGAACGCCTGATAGCCGGTGCTGAAGCCGATGCTCAACGAGGGCAGAAGATCAGCACGAGCGATGGCGATCGACTCACGTCGCGACTGCGTGGTGAACTCGGCCGATCGCACCGCGGCACGATTGGGGAGCGCGGCGGAATCGGCGAGTGACGCCATCGCCGGCACCATACCGGCGACGGCGTCCGCATCCAGCTTCGTCGTCAGCACGATCGGCTGACTCACGGGGATGTTGAGTAATCGCTTGAGGTCGAGGGTCGCGAGGTCGCGATCATTGTCGGCTTGAATGGCGAGAGGCTCGAGGTTCGCGCGCTCGACGCGAGCCCGGAGAACGTCGTATCGCGCTGCGCGTCCGGCGGCCTGAAGCTGCTCGAGCTGCTCGAGACGGGCGGTCGCCAGATCGACGCTGCTCCGCTGGATCTCGGCCAGCCGCGCCGCGAACAACGCGTTGAGATAGGCGCGCTGGACGTCCACGTTGAGGCGCGCGCGCGTCTCCTGCTCGTCGAGTCGGCTTGCGGAACGCACGTCACTCGCGGCTCGCGTCGCGGCGATGATTCGTCCGCCCTGAAAGAGCGTTTGGGAGAGCGAGGCCGTTACCGCGTATGTGTTAGGCTGATTGAAGACGGAGTTCACCGCCGTGCTCCGAGCATTCTCGTAGACGTGCGAATAGCTCGTGTTGAGGCGCAGCTGCGGGAGCCCATTCGAGCGCGCGAGGGCCACCTGTGCCTCGGCGGCATCCACGAGCGCGGCGCTGAGCTTCACCTCGTCGGATCTCAGCTGCGCGGCGGCAACCGCTTCTTCGACGGAAAGGCGCAGGGTGTCCCCGCTCATTCCGGGGATCGTGTCCTGGCCCATGACAGTGACGGGACTCACGCTGATAGCGAGAGCCCCGCTGCATAACGCAACGAAAGACTGCCTAACCAATTTGCCACTCATCTTCAGTAATACGCTACCGCAAGAGCGAACGTTGTCGATATAGCGTAAACACACGCCGCCTTACGGGATAGGGGCAGACGGAAAGAGGAAACCAAAAGCTGACGTCTGCCGCGACGACTCGTTAAGCGCGGCCATGAATGCCGCGGCCGACGTCAGGGATCGATGAACGTCAGCGTCTTGCGACGCGAGACGACACGTCGCAACGCCTCGTAGACATCGGGGTCCAACAAGCGCCCGACGTGCTCGCCGAGGAATTTGATCGTCTCGGCCGGCTGCATAGGCTCCCGATAGGCGCGTTTCGACGTTAGGGCGTCGAACGCGTCCGCCGCGGCAAGGATGCGGCCGCCCAACGAGATATCCGAGCCCGCGAGGCCCCGCGGATAACCGCCGCCGTCCCAATGCTCGTGATGGTCGTGCACGAAAGTCAGGCTCGCACCGAGATGCTTGAGGGGAGCAAGTATGTCCACGCCGATCCGCACGTGTTCCTTCACGTGCGCGAACTCCTCAGGCGTCAGCGCGCCCGGCTTGTTGAGCACGGCCTCACGAGTGCCGATTTTGCCGACGTCATGCAAGCGCCCGGCGAGCCGAACCTGCTCCACCGCATCGGCAGCCATGCCCAACTCCTCGGCGATGGACGCCGCGAGCTCAGCTACTCGCTCCGAATGGCCGCGAAGGTACAGGTCTTTCACTTCCATGGCGTTGATCAGCGTTTCCGCCACTTGAACGGTGAGATCGCGAAGAGCGTCTTTCTCCTGCTCGAGCTCCTCGGTACGCTGCGCCACCTCCTCCCGAATCATTCGCTCCACCCGGCGCTGCTCGATCAGCAGCGCGCGCTTGTGCAACGCGCGCTCGATCGCGAGCTCGAGGTCGGCGAGCTCCACGGGCTTCATGAGATAGTCCATCGCGCCGTTCGAGAGTGACTCGGTCGCCGTCGTCGCGTCGTTGACGGCGGTCAGCATCATGATCGCGAGCTCGCTGTCGAGTTGGAGGGCGCGCGGAACGACCTCGACGCCGGAGAGACCGGGCATGCGGACGTCGCAGAGCATGAGCACGAACCCCTGCTGCCGGAGCTGACCGAGCGCCTCGTCTCCGGAGCCGGCGGTCACGACATCGAAGCCGCGCGTGCGAAGGAACTTGCCGAGCGCCCGGCGAATGCCCTCCTCATCGTCGACGACGAGAACGCGGCGGAGTGGTATCTCGGTGTGGTTCGTCGCTTTAAGAAGCGCCTCGGCGTGACCGGGGACGACAGTGGTCGAGGCGGTTGTGTCTGGGCTCTTGTCGATCATCGGCTATCGGACCTGCGGATGGCGAGGAATGCGAGCGAACGACCGTTGGGGACGTTCTTGAGACGCATGCTCCGACAACGCAGTAACGACTGCGGAGTCCAGTGGTTCGGACGGTCAGCCGTCTACAAACTCGACCTGAACGGGCTTCGGGATGAATCCCGCGTCGTGCCCTCTCTGGAGAAAGCGCCGCACGGCTTCCCTTCCGCGCTCACCATAGTCGAGGGTCCAGTCGTTCACGTACATGCCGACGAAGGTGTCGGCGCGGCTGCGTTCGAGGCCGCGCGCGTACTGCATGGCGTGATCGAGCGCCCCAGCGCGATGCTGTAGACCATATGCGATGCTGGCACGCAGATGGCGCGAAATATCTCGCGTAAGATCCTCGCCGAGGTCCTTTCTCACGACATTGCCACCGAGGGGCAGCGGCAGGCCGGTCTCCGCGAACCACCATTCTCCCATGTCGGCCACGAGGTGCAGGCCACGATCGCCGAAGGTGAGCTGGCCTTCGTGAATGAGCAGCCCGAGGTCCACGTCGCCGCGCTCGACGACGTCCTCGATCTGGTCGAAGGGCGTGGGGACGGGAATGAAATCGGGCTCATAGAGGCGAAGCGCGAGATACGCGCTCGTGAGCGGGCCCGGAATCGCGATGCGCTTTCCGCGAATGCTGTCCCGGGACATCGGCGCCCGCGCGACCAGTCGGGGACCGTACTGGTCGCCCATCGAGGCGCCGTGCGGAAGCAAGGCGTAGCTGTCGGCGAGATATGCGTAAGCGTGGATCGAGACCGCGGTCACCTCGAGCTCGCCGCGCAGCGCGCGCTGGTTGAGCGTTTCTATATCCTGCAGCTCGTGGACGTAGCGGAGTCCGTCGGTCTCGACTTTGCCCTCGGCGAGCGCGTAGAACATGAACGCGTCGTCGGAGTCGGGACTATGAGCGACGTGTATCGTGCGGGTCACGAGTTGACTCGTTAGGGTCATTGAAGGTCAGCGCGAGCGCGCCTTCGCAAGGCGCGCGTCGATCTCGGCGACGTGCTGCTTGTACTCGGGCAGCTGCTTCGCTCGCTCGGCCGGTTCCGCGGCGACGAAACGGCGAAGATAGGTCGTCTCGCCCTTCTGATCATTTCGCAATCGCGCGGCGTCGGCCGCGAGCAGCAGCCCGAGAAGATGCCGCGGCTGCGTCGAAAGAATGCTGTCGGCCTGCGCTTTCGCCGTTTGCTCATCACCCGAAACGGCGGCGATCCGGCCGAGGTCGTAGCGCTGGTCAGCGTTGAGCTGGCCCAGCATGATGTACGCTTGCATCGCCATCGGGGCGAAGAAACGAACGCTGTCCGCGCGCCCGCGCTCGTTGAGCGCCATGACGCGATCGTAGAGCCGCTCGGCTCGCTCTTCGAGTGACATCTGGCTGATGTCGGGCGGCGTGCCGGCGCCTTGTGCGGCCACCGGCGCTTCACCTGTCGCCGCGGACGCCGCCGCGTTAGTGCGGGAGAACCGTTGTGCGGCGACGAGAGCAATCAGCGCGACGAGCGCGATCGCGGCGACGGCCCACGGCAGCGCCGATCCGAGGCCGCGATCGGCGCGCGACGTGGCGAGTAGAGGATCGGCGTTCGCGCCCGCGGGTGTTCCGCAGCGATGGCAGAACTTCGCGCCGGGGGTGAGCGCGGTTCCGCAGGCAGTGCATTGCGCGCCGGCGAGCGGCGCTCCGCAATTCGAGCAGAATTTGCCGGCGGCCGGAGCATGGCAGGCAGGACACTCCGGCGTAGTGACCGGAGCGGAACCTGCGGCGGCGGGGGGGCTCGTCATGCGCGAATAATAGTGACCGCGCGGCCCCGCCCACACCAATCACTGGAGGTGTTTCCCGCCAGGCTCGGAAATTCGCTGCACGGTGAGCTCGGCGCGGGCGTGGTCGCCGCCTTTCCGGACGATGTCGGCCTGAGCGACGATGCCGAGGAGAGAGCCGCGCTCGTCGACGATCGGAATGCGGCGGACCTGCTCGGTGGCCATCGTCTCCATTGCTTCCTGCACCTCGTCGTCGGCGGCGCAGGTCGCGATGTCGTCCGTGCTCATGACGTCGCTCACTCGAGCATTGCCATCGAGGCCTTCGGCGATGACTCGAATTGCGATGTCGCGATCGGTCACGACGCCGACAAGACGATTCGATCTCTTCTCATTGACCACCGGGACGATGCCAATTCCGTGACGCTTCATGAGCTGCGCGGCGTCGCGGATGGAATCTCCAGGCGTGACGCACAACGGATTTCTGGTCATGACTTCCTGCACCTTCATTCCCCACCTCCCAATAGAACGTCGGCGATCGACGGTTACGCGTCGCCAGCGGGCAAGCGCCATGCCCCTACGTGGCCGCGGGGTGTCGATCCGACGATTGCACAAACGTGCTCGAAGTGCAGCCGGATCTGCGCGGCCTGCCCTGTCGGTGAACGGCGCGCACGTCATTGCATACCGACGAGTGCAAATCCCGCACGAATCTTTTGACACTGCCACCGCGAATGAGATAAGTTCCGCGCCGTGCCTACGGACCAGAAACGTCACAATCCCCCCGCCGGATCCGGCGGGCGGACGCTCGTAACGGACACATCGGGCGCGAGCAAGCAAGAAGTCCTCGAGCTCGCGCGCGACCTCGATGTGCGCTTCATGCGGCTCCAGTTCACCGACATCCTGGGCATCAACAAGAATGTCGAGATCCCGGCGTCGCAGTTCGAGAAAGCGCTCTCCGGCGACATCATGTTCGACGGCTCGTCGATCGAAGGGTTCGTGCGAATCGAGGAGTCGGACATGCTGCTCGCGCCAGATCTCTCGACCTTTCAGGTCTTTCCGTGGGGAGATCCGGAGAACCGGATCTGCCGGGTGATCTGCGACATCAACACACCGGACGGAGTGCCGTTCGCCGGCGATCCTCGCGGAGTGTTGAAGCGAGTTCTATCCCGCGCGGCGTCGCTTGGCTTCACGATGAACGCGGGAATGGAAGCCGAGTTCTTTCTCTTCCGGCCCAATGAGGAAGGGGAAGCGACGACGGTGACGCACGATGTCGGCAGCTACTTCGACCTTGCGCCGGCGGATCTCGGTGAAGATGCGCGGCGCTCGATGGTAGACGTCCTCGAGCGGATGGGGTTCGAGGTCGAGGCTTCGCATCACGAAGTCGCGCACGGGCAGCACGAGATCGACTTTCGTTACGCGGACGCGCTCAAGACGGCGGACAACATCGCGACCTTTCGCTTCGTGGTGAAACAGGTCGCGCAGCAGTTCGGATTGGTCGCGTCGTTCATGCCGAAGCCGATCTTCGGCCAGAACGGGAGCGGGATGCATACGCACCAGTCGCTCTTCAAGGAGGGCGACAACGCGTTCTGGGACGCCGCGGCGCAGTGGGAGCTCTCGCCGGTCGCCCTGCACTACATCGGCGGCTTGCTGCGGCACGCGCGCGGCATGTGCGCGATCACGAATCCATTAGTGAATTCGTACAAGCGACTCGTGCCCGGGTACGAGGCGCCGGTGAACGTCGCCTGGTCGATGCGGAATCGTTCGCCGCTGATCCGCGTACCGGAGCGGCGCGGAGCGGGCACGCGCGTGGAGCTACGGATGCCGGATCCGGCGGCGAATCCATACCTCGCGTTGGCGGTGATGCTCGCGGCGGGATTGGACGGCGTCGAGACCAAGGCCGACTACCGAGAGCCGGTGAACGAGAACATCTGGGAGATGTCGTTCCGCGAGCGGCGGCGTCTCCGCATCGACGATCTGCCGCACGATCTCAACGAGGCGCTGGACGAGCTGGACAAGGACGATGTCGTGCGTTCCGCGTTAGGCGATCACATCGCGACGCATTTCGTCGAGGCGAAGCGGCAGGAGTGGCGTGACTACATCACGCAGGTCTCGCCCTGGGAGCTGGAGAATTACCTGGCAAAGTATTGATTGCGTTGGGCTATCGAGATTCGCAGTGGGACGGCTAGCACTAGGGTCCAGACGTCCGGACGCCGCGGAACAGAATGTCCACGTCGACGAGTCCCAAGCCGGTCGAGGACGGACAGTCAACGGTCGCGGTCATAACCTCCCCGCTGACCGCTAGCAAGTCGCTCGATTGCAGAAAAGAGGCGAAGCCACTCTGCGGCGTGCGGACGGCGACCACGCGACAGCCAGTGAGAGCTTCGGCCGTGGAATTCCCGCTACTCGAGCTAAAAGACAGGATCTCCGCAAAAAAGCTCTGAGGGAGCAATCCCGTCATGACGGTGCCCGACAACGTGCCCGAGGCATCCCGACAAAACGACGCTACGCCGGGCGAAGCGCAGAAATCCGGCCGTTGACTGACGCAGTCCGGCTGGGCGAGCGACACTCGAAAAGTGCCTGAGATCCGCCCATTGTCCTGCTGCGTGATTTGAAGCGCACCGAGACAGTTGATCGTTCCGTGAATGCTGTCGAAGGTGAACGGAAAGGATGGAGTGACCAAAGTACCGCGGCTGGCCATCAGGAAACCCCAGGTGATCGAATACGCGCCGGCAACGGAGAACCCAGCCGTCTGAGGAGCGCTCGCCGGCGCCTCGCAGCCTGCGACGCCGGCCCCGAACGTCAAGGCCACCAGGCCGACGGACCGGCGCATGCCGACGCGAAGGTGAACGACCATGATCGACTCCCTAACGGGGACCGACCACGATGCATCCTAACGACGAGCCTGTAAATAGAGGCTGTGTTCAGCGAACTCAGGCGAACGCCTCACCAGGCAGGTCCTCGTGTCGTAGTGCCCCAGTCATCACGGCGACGGTGTCGCTCAT
>DATBHD010000236.1:0-6595 GCA_036557635.1 Gemmatimonadaceae bacterium | reverse complement strand
CGTCGCTCGCCGTCGAGATCGGGTCGCCGCGGACCTGCTCCGGGCTCGCGTAGAGGGGAGTCAGCAAACGTTCGCCTGTCAGCGTCAAGGCCGCGGGGCCGTCCGGTCCATCTGGCGACAGGAGCTTCGCGATGCCGAAGTCGAGGAGCTTCACCGATCCGTCGGCCGTCACGAGAATGTTGGCAGGCTTCAGGTCGCGATGCACGACGAGATTCCGATGCGCGTACTGGACCGCTGCGCACACATCGCAGAAGAGCACGAGTCGGCGTTCGATCGTTAGGTTTCGCTCACTGCAGTACTGGTCGATCGGAGTGCCCTCGACGTACTCCATCGCGAACCAGGGCAGCCCCTCGTCGGTGACCCCGCCCTCGAGCAGATGCGCGATGTTCGGATGGTCGAGCGCGGCGAGAATCTGCCGTTCTTCGATGAAGCGGCGTACCGCACGCTCGCTCCCACCGCGATACGCGGAGATCAGCTTCAGGGCGACGCGCTTCTCGTATTGCCTGTCCGCGCGCTCTGCCAGATATACGGTCCCCATGCCGCCGGCTCCGATCTGCCGAAGGAGTCGATAAGGGCCCACGCGTGACCCAGGGGTTGCGGCGCGCTCGTCTCCGGAAACGCACGCGAGGTACGGCGCGGCGAATTCCGCGGCGGGAGACTCGAAGTAGTGTGCCGCCTCGGCGTCATTGAGCAACGCCTCGACCGCGGCACCAAGCTCCGGATCTTCCGCGTGCGCGCGCGCGACATCCGCCGCTCGCGCTTCGGTCGGCAGCTCGAGGGCGCGGTCGACTCGGTTGAAAACCTGTTGCCACCAAGCGGAGGGCGCGATGGCCATAGCATCGCCGGTGCAAACGTGACTGCTTCAACATGTTGACCGCAGCCTCGAGACGCAAACGACACGAGTGGTGGCTCAAACGGGGAATGGACGTCCAGCCGGGCAGGTTTTTCTCGTTTGAGAATCACGCACCCCTGGTAGCAACTGCCAAATTCCGCCAGCTTTCGTCGCGTCGCGCGCCGTTCTGCGCATAACGACGGCCCCCCCGCACGAGGACCTGCCATGACGCAGCTTGAACCGACAGCTACGACGTCGACTCGAGAGCAGAGGTGGACGCCCGCCGGTGGCACCCGAGCACTCGACGCCCGCTCCCACCCCGCGCTAGCGCCGCTGTGCGCACGGCTCGCGAGCGTCGACATGTCACCCTTCGAGATCGAGCTCCTGGACGGAAACTCGTACTACGTGCCGAGCCGCCTGACGCTTGCCGACCGCAGCGACGAGCCGCGGTTCAAGCTCGTCGTCCAGAACTCGCGCGGTCTCACCGCGCTCCGCGCGCTCGACGAGCTGCAGCTGGGTATTGCCTTTCTGCACGGCGACATCGATGTCGAGGGAGATTTTCTGAGCTGCCTCGATCTTCGCGCGGTGTTCACCGATCGCCACCCGCTACAGTCGCTGCAGCGCTTCCTCGTCCCGATGCTCCGCGGCCAGCGCCGGGGCGACATGGCCTGGGTGCCGAAGCACTACGACTTTGGGAACGACTTCTACTTCGCGTTCCTCGACAAGCGATACGGCCTCTATTCGCAAGCGCTCTACCTCTCGAACGACGAAACGCTCGAGCGCGCCGTCACCAACAAGCTCGAATACATCGTCGACATCTGCCGCCTCGCGCCGGGCTCGCACGTCCTCGACGTCGGCGGCGGGTGGGGCGCGTTCGAGAAGTTCGTCGCGCCGAAGGGCATCCACTCGACGATGCTCACGATCTCGCACGAGCAGTTCAGGTTCCTGTCGGATTGGTGCGCGCGTCACGGGATGCCGGGGCGTCTCGACGTCGTGTACGAGAGCATCTTTGCCTACAGGCCGCGGGAGCAGTACGACGCCATCGTCCTCTTGGGCGTGATGGAGCACCTCCCCGACTACCCCGAGCTCTTCGCTCAGTTTGAGCGTTTGCTCAAACCTGGTGGCCGCGTGTACATGGATTTCGCCGCCGGTCGCCAGAAGTTCAGCGTCAGCACGTTCACGCATCGCTTCGTGTTTCCGGGGAATCACACGCCGGTGTATCTGCCGGGTCTGTTCCGCGCCGCGGCAGCGAGCGAGTTCGAGGCGATCGCGCTGCATAACGACCGGCACAGCTACTACCTCACGCTGCAGGCGTGGGCTCGCAATCTCGAGGAGGCGCGGGAGTTCGTTGTCCCGGCCGTCGGCGACGAGGTGTATCGGCTCTTCCGCTTGTACCTGTGGGCTGGCGCACACCAGCTCCAGCGCGACGGATCCCTCGAGAGCTACCGCGTCGTATTCCAGCGCGCGCGCGGCCGACGCTCTTCGGAGATCGGCTGCTACAGCCGCATCTAACGGCCTGCCTCTCTCGACGCGCCCGGGTCGCGCTCCCGGCCGAGCGTGACGTCGTCCAGCGTTTTGAGAGTGCTCAACGAATGGAGAATGGCACGCGCTTCGTCCACTTCGGGCACGCTCGGATCGGCGAGGTGCTCGAGCGCGCCGGCGAGCGTCTCGCCGGCTTCGCCGGCGCGCTGCTGCCTCACGAGGAGACGCGCGAGGCTCACCGCCGCGCGCAGCTGGAGGGAGCGACTCTTCTGCCGGCCGGCGGCGGCAAGCGCCTCCCGGAACGACTCCTCCGCCGAGCGCTCGGCGTTCGCAACCTCATGCGCCTTTCCTTCACCGAGCTGCAGCAGCAGCTCCCCCTTGAGGCGCCGCAGCTCCGGCTCCCAGCATCGATCGTCGTTCTTCGTCGCGATGTCGATGGCGTCCTCGATCGTGGCGAGAGCCTTGGGCACATCACCGGTTCGGCCATGAGCATCCGCTAACATCGCGAGAAAGTGCGGGAGATTCAGCTCGGCGCCGGTACGGCGGAACTGTTCGATCGCCCGGGAGAGGCGCCCGACGCTCTCCGGGTCTTCGCCGAGCGCGACGCGCGCCCACTCCCGGAACATGAGCCCCAGCGCGAGCCACTGCACATAGTCGTGCGTGCGCGAGAGCTCGATTGCCGCCTCGGCGTGGCGCTTCACCGCCGCCGCGTCGCCGCGGTACTGATGCAGCCATGCCGTGAGACATTGCGCATACGCGACCGCGAACGGGTACTGCTGCCGTTCGGCGAGCTCTCGCGCCTGCTGACTCTTCTCGAGCGCTTCACCGGGTTTGCCTAACAACCAGGCGACTATCGCCAGCCAGGACGCCGGCATGAAGGCCCCGGTGACGACCCAGCCGGTGCTCTGCTTCTGCGGGTCGTACGCGGCGACCGCCGCTTTCAGATGCTCCTCCGCTGCCTCGAATTCTCCGAGGTGAATGAGTGGCGGCCCCATCGCGGACCGCGCGAGCACGACCTGCTTCGAATCGCCGGTTGCTTCAGCGATCGCCGCGAGCTGCTGAACGACATCATGCGCCGTGTGCAATTCGCCACGCACGGTGTAGAACCGGTACAGTCCGTGCAGCACCGGGATTTGCGCCGGCGTATCGCCCGTCACCGCGCAGAGATCTCGCGCGCGCGAATACGCCGCCTGGACCTCGGAGGACGCGTAGCCCTGGAGCTCCGTGAGCGGCACCCCGAGCGCGACCTGCAACTGCAGCTCGAGCTTTGCCTGGTCGCCACCGGCCGGCATGCTCTCGACCGCGTCCAGACCGCGCCGCGCGAGCAATACCGCCTCCTTGTTCGCGAACACGCGCGTGGCGGCGCGCGCCGCCTTCAGGAAGTACGTCGCCGCGCTGTCGAACTGGCGTGCGGCGGTGTGCACGACGCCGAGCTGCGCGGCATAGGAAGGATCGTCGCCGTGATACGCTTGCATCGCCCCGGCCACTTTCGCGCTCACCGTCATGCGGCGCGTCGCGCGGAGCGTCGCCTGGAGCGTATTCTGATAGAGGATGTGAGCGAATACGTAACGCAATGACGGCGTCCGTCCCGCGAGCAGCCCTTCGCCGACACAGCGCACGATCGCGTGCACTCGCTCGAGCCGCTCGAGGCGCTCCTCGACCGGCGCCGCGTCGGTCTCCAACGCGTGCGCGACCACGGCGGAATCGAAGGCCACGCCCTGAACGCTCGCCGTCACGAGAAGGCGGCGGTCTTCTTCGTCCAGGCGGTCGATCGTCCGCTGGATCACGCTGCGGACGGATTCCGGCAGCTCCGAGGCGACGCTCTCGATCTCGCGATCGAGCTGCCATGAACCGCGGCGATTCGTGATGACGCCACGATTGGCAAGCTGTCGCACGACGTCGGCGACGAAGAGCGGCGTCCCCTCCGTACGCGCGTGCAACACCGTGATGAATTCGTCGGGGAACTCGTGTCGCGGATATACAATCTCGAGATACGCACCGACCTGGGCGCGATCGAATGGACGGAGACGCGTCTCCCGCGCCGCTCCGCGGCTCTGCAGGCGGAGTTTAGTATCCGCAAATGGATGGCGCGCCAGCAGCAGATCCGACGGGCGATACGTGACGAGCAACAGCATCCGCAACGTGTCGAACCGGTCGGCGAGGTAGCCGATCAGGTCCACGGTGGCGGTGTCCGCCCAGTGCACGTCCTCCAGAAAGAGGATGACGGGACTCGAACGCGAAAGCTCGAGCAGTAACGAGCCAAGCTGCCGCTTCATCTGCTCCGACGAGCTCACGCGCGCGTCGGCGGGCGCCGACGTGTCCGACAGGCGCGCCGTCGACGCCGGGTCGACGAGCGCGTACCACGCCGGTGCGAGGTGCCGCATCTGTCGCGCGACGTGATGGCCGCCGCTCCCGGCGATCAACCCCTCGAGCGCTTCCAGAACGGGCAGATACGCCTCGGCGCCGGCGAGTCGTTCGGAGCAGCGCCCCCGGCCAACGAGGATGCGGCTGTCGACGGAGGTGATCGTGCGAAGAAATCCGTCGACGAGTGTGCTCTTGCCGAGCCCTGCTTCGGCGACCACCGCATGCAGCAGCCCCCGATCGCGCGTGCTCTCCTCGAAGCTTGCCGTGAGCTCGGCCTCCTCGGCGCCTCGCGCGACCATCGGCGTCAGGCTTGCGATGTGCCTCTGCTCTTTCGCCGCCCGATCGCGCGCCGTCGCGACGACTTCGTCGGGCGTGCGCTCGCGAGTCTGCGTGCTCGGGACTTCGTCGCTCCCGCTGATGCTCTCGAGCACGAATACGAGCTCCTCCGCGGACGCCGGCCGGTCGGCTGGCTCCTTCTCGAGGCATCGCGCCACGAGCGCGACGAGCTCCTGCGGAAGCTCGGGCCGTAGCTCGCTGAGCGGCTTGGGAACCTCGGTGAGGTGCGCGGCGAGCAGCGACTGATATGACAGTCCGTCGAAGGGAACGGATCCGGCGAGGACTTCGTACGCCAGCATCCCGAAGCTGTAGATGTCGGCGCGGTAGTCGGTCGCGGGATCGGCGATGATCTGCTCGGGAGCCATGTACGCCGGCGTCCCTATGGTCGCGCCGGCGTGCGTCAGGCGCCGATGCCGATCTTCGCCGTGACGATCGCGCGCGTCGTGGAATTGCTCGTTATGCGGCGCGCTCCCCTCTCGGGCATTCAGAATCGCCTTGGCGATGCCGAAGTCGATTACGAGCGCCGTGCCCTCGGCGACGAGGACGTTCCCCGGTTTGATGTCGCGGTGTACGACACCGTGGCGGTGCGCGTACGCGAGCGCCCGGGCAACCCCCGAGAGCAAGCGCGTGGCCTCGCGCACAGGCAGCGCACCCTCGCGATCGAGCTTGGTCTCCAGGGACTCGCCGACGACGAAGGGCATCGTGTAGTACGGGAGACCAGCCGCCTCCCCGGCGGTGAGCACCGGGACGATATTCGGATGCTGAAGCCGGGCCGCGATGAGGGTCTCGCGCTTGAATCGCTCGGCGGAGATCTCACCAAAGAGGTCGGGACGCAGGACCTTGACGGCGACGCGCCGGCCGAGCGCGGCTTCCTCGGCGATGAAGACGTGGGACATCCACCCGCCGCCGAGCTCGCGCTCGATGGTGTAGCTACCGGCAAGGCTGGACTGCAGTTCGTCTCGCAGCTCTGACGTCATCGAGCGGGCCGGGGGGGGGCGGAGTTCGTAATCGGCGAAGCTACTTGGCGCCCCAGGGGGCAGCCAGGTCAATTCTAGCCGATTTCGAGGTTGCGCGAAGGCTCATCGACCGTGAGCGCAGCCGTTGCTCTCGCGTCCGGTGCCGTGTACTGCGGGCGTTAGGCGAGAGAAGCGGCATAGCGAAGCTCCGCCCTCGTGCTGTGGCTTGCGCCGGCCTCGGCAGATCGCGCCGGCACGCGCGAGCGCACAGCGCATAACGAGGGCGAATCCGCGCGCCTCGTTTGGAGGGCGAGGGAGCGACCGAAAGCCGACGCAACTCGTTGATCACCGTGTCGTGGGCAATCGGCAACTCCGAATCAACCTTTGCCGCCTGCTCGGCGCCGATCACAACGCTCCCGATCCTCGGAATCCCGCGGGCGCCGAACGCGAACGCGCGCAGCGCCAGCAGGAGCGCGGCGGAGACAGAGGCATGCCACGCCCGTTAGGCGGTCGCCGACTCACGTCCGCATCGGATCTCGCACCGCGTGTTGCACTCCGCTCTGGAACGACTGCATGCGGAACGCGACGACGAGCCGCATGATCCCGCCGACAATGCCGAACGCGG
>DATBHD010000235.1:0-17789 GCA_036557635.1 Gemmatimonadaceae bacterium | reverse complement strand
CTCGATCTACGGATCGCGCGCGAGCAACGGCGTCATCATCATCGAGACGACGAAGAAGGGTGTCTCGGGACCGCCCCGGGCGACGTTCCGCGTGCGGACGGGCATCGCGTCGCCGGTGAAGGGCTATGACGACTTCCTGATTACGAATTCACTCGACTACTTCAAGGTCGTCAAGGCCGCGTACACGAACGCGGGTCTGCAAGTTCCCACGACCATCTACGGCGATCCGAACAACCCCACGATCCCGAAATACATCTTCGCCGACCCCAGCACCAATCCGAGCAAGAATTCGTTCGGGCAGGTGACCGGGGCGGACTTGAGCAAATACTCATATCCGCACGCGCTGATCATGCCCGGCAGCCAGGGGACGGACTGGTGGAAGCAGGTGTTCGGAAGCGCACCGCTCGCCGACTACAATCTCGAGGTATCGGGCGGTGGCGACGACAACGCCTACAGCGTGTCGTTCAACTACTTCGACCAGGATGGCACGGCGATCTACAACTACTACAAGCGCGGCAGCGTCCGGGCGAACACCTCGTTCACGCGCGGCCGGCTCAACTTCGGAGAGAACGCCGCGCTGTCGATCGAGAACAACGTCGGCTTTCTGGCGGACGACAGTCAGGGAGAAGGCGGAATCCTCGGCAAGAACATCATGCTGCAGCCGGTCATTCCCGTTCGCGACGCGTTCGGCAATTTCGCCGGCCCGAAGGCGACGACGCTCGGCAACTCGACCAACCCGGTCAAAGTCGCGTACGACAATCGGGACAACGTCAACCGAAACAATCGCGTCTTCGGCAACCTGTTCGCCGGCTTCGCCGCGCGCCCCGATCTGAATCTGAGAAGCAGCCTCGGATTCAACGTTGGCCAGAGCCAATTCTCCGGCTACACCGGCCCGACGCCGGAAGTGGCCGAGGCCACGTTCTCCAACTCGCTGAACGAGAACGAGAACACGTTCCTCGATTGGACCTGGAGCAACACGCTGAAATACGACCGGAAGTTCCTGGGCAAACACAGCATGTCGCTCCTCGTCGGACAGGAAGCCAACGCGAGCTGGAATCACTTCCTCGGCGGCGGCATCAACAATTTGCTCAACATCGATCCGAGCTCACGCTACATC
This sequence comes from Gemmatimonadaceae bacterium, assembly GCA_036557635.1. Lineage (GTDB taxonomy): Bacteria > Gemmatimonadota > Gemmatimonadetes > Gemmatimonadales > Gemmatimonadaceae > AG2. The sequence continues at coordinate 16,672 of DATBHD010000235.1, read as the reverse complement.
CAGGATGCGCTCGGCGACGCGTCCACCAAGACGGTGAACAGCAGCGGAAGCCAGAGCGCTCTGCTCTCGCTCTTCGGCAAGCTCGATTACAACTACGAAGACAAGTACATCGCGAGCTTCACGGTCCGCCGCGACGGTTCGTCGAACCTGGCTCCGGGCCATCAGTGGGGCACGTTCCCGGCGTTCGGCCTGGGCTGGCGCGCCAGCAAGGAGCCGTTCCTCGCCGGCAACCATGTGGTCTCGGACCTGATGCTCCGCTTCGGCTGGGGCGTCACGGGCAACCAGCTGATCCCCGCTGGTCGTATCGTCGCGCAGTTCGGCGGCAGCCAGGGCGACACGTACTACGACATCGGCGGCGGCGGCTCCAACATCAGTGCCGGCTTCCGGCAGACGTCGTTAGGCAACCCGAACCTCAAGTGGGAGGAAGACCGGTCGATCAATTACGGCGCCGATGCCCAGTTCTTCGACGGCGCGTTCAACACCGTTCTCGATATCTACAACCGCCAGTCGAACAACCTGCTCTTCAACCCGGCGATTCCGGCAACGGCCGGTATCGCTGCTCCTCCGATCGTGAACATCGGCAAGGTGCGCAACGCCGGCTTCGATCTCTCGGTCGGGCATCAGAGCGCAACGTGGGGGTTGAACTTCACGGGCGGCCATTACAAGAACAAGATTCTCTTCATCGCCGACGATCAGACCTTCTTCTACGGCCCGTACTCGACGCGCTATGGCAACCAGGTGATCAACACGGTCGGCCAGCCGATCGGCGCGTTCTACGGCTATGTCGCCAACGGCTACATCCGCGACTCCGCCGATTCGACGGCGCACACGGCCGACGCGGTGACCGGCAAGTGCAGCGCATCCTGCCAGCCCTTCGCGGCGCCCGGCGCCATCAAATTCAAGGACCTCAATGGCGACGGTCAGATTACTGCTGCTGACCGAACGGTCATCGGCAGCCCGGATCCGAAGTTCACGGCGGGGTTGGATCTCACCTATCGCCGCGGGAGCTGGGACTTCAGCGCCACGGTCTTCGGCTCGTACGGCAACAAGATTTTCGAGAACCAGATGGAATGGTACGTGTTCAGAGAGTTCGAAGCGAACGTCCGCAAGGATCTGCTGGCGAACTCCTGGACGCCGTCGAATCAGAACGCGAAATACCCACGCGTGAATCAGAACGACAACTTCAGCCAACAGATCAGCAGCTTCTACGTGAAGGATGGATCGTACACGAGACTGCGCAATCTGCAGATCGGGTACAACATCCCACCGCGGTTCGCTCGCTGGCTGGCGTCGCAGCGCGTGTACGTGCAGGCCGAGAACCTGTTCACGATCACGGGCTACGATGGCCTGGATCCGTCGCTGCCCGCGCAGAACGTGTTTGGCGCCGCCGGCGATCTCCGCGACCAGTATCGCGGCGTCGATATCGGCGCGTATCCAAGCAACCGAATCTTCAGCGTTGGCATCGTAGCATCCTTCTGACGAACCGCATACTCGAGGAGAAGCGGAGACGATGAGAATCGTATCGAAGCATCCACTGCTCGTCGGGACCGCGGTCCTGACGTTGGTGTCGCTGGGGCTCTACGGCTGTAAGAACTTTCTAACAGACGCGTCGAAGCCCCAAGGAACATTGGATCAAGGAACGCTCGCCACGGCCGACGGGGTCGAGGGAACGCTCATCGCGGCGTATCGGACGCTGGACTGTACCAGCAACACGAGCAGCGACTGGGGCTGCGCGGCGAGCAACTGGGTGTGGGGGACTGTCGCGGCCGACGAGGCATACAAGGGCTCGACCCTCGATGACCAGCCGCCGATCAACGACGTCGAGGGCTATCACTGGGGAACAGCCAACGCGTCGAGCTACCTCAACACGAAGTGGACGAACCTGTACGAGGGCATCACGCGGGCTAACGCGACGCTGCGACTGCTCAAGGAGGTCCAGACGGCCAGCCCCGGCGCTATTGCGGCCGCGGACGCCAGTAGCATCGAGGGTGAAGCGATCTTCCTCCGGGCGCACTACCACTTCGAGGCGTATCGGATGTGGGGCGCAATTCCTTATTACCGCGAGGACGACACCGATTTTCGTAAGGCGAACATGAAGGCGACGGACGTCCCGGCGGAAATTTTGAAGGACCTGGATGCTGCGATCGCCAAGCTGCCATCGTCGCCGCGGAACAACGAAAAGGGACGCGCGACATCGTGGACTGCAAAGGCGTACAAGGGCCGCGTGCTCATTTATACCGGGCAGTATGCGGCGGCTATCCCGGTTCTCGAGGACGTAAGGGACAATGGCCCGTACAAGCTGATGACGAGTTATGACCAGGTCTGGTCCGGCATTTCAGCCAATCGCAATGGCCCGGAAGAGATCTTCGCGTATCAGGCGTCGGTGAACGACGGCGAGCCTAACGGCAACAACGGCAACTACGGCGAACGGCTGAACTTCCCGTACTCGGGAAGTCACTTCGTGTGCTGCGGCTTCAATCAGCCAACGCAGAACCTCGTCAACTTCTTCAAGACGGACGCGACGACGGGACTTCCCCTCGTCATGGTCGACTCGACCACGTGGAACGTCGACGACGCCAATTTGGACGGCCATAGGACTACCGTTTCGGTGGACCCACGGCTCGACTTTACGGTCGGTCGCGACAGCGTCCCGTATAAGGATTGGGGCTTTTTCAGCCTTGGTGATGGATGGGTGCGTGACGTCGCCAATGGCGGTCCCTACAGCCCGAAAAAGAACGCTCAGGAGAAGGTGAGCGGTGCCGAATCCTCGTCCGCGGGCTGGCAGCCGCAGCAGGAAAACTCGGTGCACATCCACCTCTTCCGATTCGCCGATATGCTATTGATGCTGGCCGAGGCGTATGTCGAGCAGAACCGCCTCGAGGATGCACGAGGGATCGTGAATCAGATCCGGGATCGAGCTGCGGTGAGGGCACAGGGGTGCGGGGATGCATCGGTCGCTACCAAGTTCGCGGGATGCAATGGCAGCACGTCGCTCACGGTGGCAATGCCCGCTATGGCGAGCGGAGTCAGTACGCTTCAAATGCCATGGGCGAAGTACGAGATCGGCGAGTATACGGCGCCCTGGACCAGTCAGGCATACGCGCGTGAAGCCGTTCGCACCGAGCGTCGACTCGAGCTCGCGATGGAAGGTCAGCGCATGTTCGACCTTCGGCGCTGGGGTGAGCCGTACGCCGCGGCGCGGATCAATGGATTCATCAACGGCGAGGGCGGTGGCGCGGAGAAGACTCGCCGGCTCTTCCTGGCGACGGCTGAACTGTTCCAGCAGAAGCACATGTTCTATCCGATTCCGAGCCTTCAGATCGACCTGAGTAAGGTGGCCGGACAGGCAAGGCTCACACAGAATACGGGTTGGTAAGACGAAGGTGGTGACGCAACGAGGGGCCAAGGCTTCACAGCCTTGGCCCCTTCGCTTTGGGAGCAGTGTGCGATGTTAGCGTTTGCCAATGGCGAAGGCGCGTAGGGAATCACCCGCGTTCGCCACCAACAGGCTGACGCCGGCGATCGTTTTCACGAGTGCCAGCCCTGTGACAGGGCCCGGCGCGAGAAAGCCACTCATTCGCGGCGAGATGGCCGTAAAACGGCCGGCGCCGTTGCCGCGCAGCCAGAGGCCATTCCCCGCGTCAGCGGGAGGCGTGTTGGCTTCGACGTCGTCGAGATTCCCGGCGACGATGGCGTCGAGCTTTCCATCGTGATCGACATCGAACACGACAATGCCTCGGATGGGAGAAATCTGCGCCAACATGGGAAGCGGAGCCGCCGAGAACTTCAGACCGCCGTCGTTGCGCAGATACATGCTGGCGAAGGTGTCCGCCTCGTAATGGATCGCCTGACGACGCTGCGAGTCGCTGAGTGCCTGCCGCAACGTCGCGTCGGCAAAAGCGCCGTAGGTCGGAAAGCGTATCGTCAGCGGGTAGATCGACTTGCCTAACGTCACGAGTCCGTAATAGGGGTACTCCGTGCCGTCGATCGTCTGCGTCAAGACGAGGTCCATCGCGCGGTTGCCGGTGAAGTCCCCAGCGTAAACACCGAAAGGGTTCGTCGCCGACGCCGCGTAACTGTAGTTCAAACCGAGATTACCGGCGATGAGATCGGGACGACCATCGTGGTTGAAGTCGCCGATGGCGAGGCTATACCACCAGCCGCGCAAAGGCGGGAGGTTGATGGACGCGGTCACGTCTCGGAAGCGTTGTCCTTCGTTGTGAAAGAACCGAATCGGCATCCATTCGCCGACGGTCACGAGATCCAGTCTGTCATCGCCATCGAGATCCACCCACGCGGCATCGGTGACCATCCCGCCGGGACTCACCAGCTCGGGAGCCACCTCCGCCGTGACGTCGGTGAAGTGGCCGCCATCGTTGCGGAGCACGTAGCTGCGCGTTGGTGTTGGGTACCGGCGCGGCGTCAGGCGGCCGGCGACGAAAAGATCGGGCCTGCCGTCGCCATTGAAGTCGCCGACGCGCACGACGCCTTTGCTCGTGAGCATCGCGGGGAGCGCGTTCGGATCGCGGCGAAAGCGCCCGTTCCCTTGATTGATGTACAGGCGATCCTGCAGCAGGGGCGATTCCGGCGCGAGCTGATAGCCGCCACTCGCGACATATAGATCCGGCAAGCCATCGCCATTGGCGTCGAAGAACACGGCGCCCCAATCCTCGAACGCAATGTCGGCGTCCCATGGTTGCCCCGCGGCGGACTCCAGAAATCGCCCATCCTTCTGCTGAATGAAGAGTTTCCCGGCAAGGCCATTTCCGCCGCCGACGTAGACGTCGTCGAGGCCGTCACCGTTCACATCGCCGACGGCGAGCGGTGGGCCGTGACGCGACAGCATATATGGAAGGAGCGGCTGCACCTCGTAGTCGACGACGGAGTTCAATCGTTGCTGGTACGCGGGGACGCGCGACGGCTCCACTGGCTGGAAGATGCGGTCGGCTGTGTTGCTCGGCGCCTGTGGCGGCGTGCCGCTGGTCGCTGCCGAGTGCTTGACGACGATCTCGCGATCGGCGGCGACGTTGGTGAGTGTTTGCGAATCTCCGTCCGGCCACCGGACGACGAGACTGTCCGCGCTTGCATGATGGCCAAGACCAAAGTGCGGCCGATCGTCGACTGTCGACATGTAACCGCGGTACGGCGTCGCGTAGATCGTCTGCTCGTCGCGCCCAGTCCACAGCGTGAGCGTCGTACCGATGCCGCGTGGGTTCTGTGCATCCCCCTCGAGGCGAACGCGCAGGTAGTGATGGGCGTCGTCGTTCGGCGTGACATTACGATAGATGAACGCGGCCCCGTCTACGTTGTTCACGACGAGGTCGAGCCGCCCGTCGTTGTCCAAGTCCGCGTACGCCGCACCGTACGAATAGCCTGCTCGTGCCGTCCCCCATGGCTTCGACATGTCGGCGAAGGTGAGATCGCGATTGTTGCGAAAGACGTAGTTCGAGCCCTCGAAGCCAGGAAGGCTGCGCAGGATTTCACGCTGCCGGCGCGCCGCGTCCGACCTGCCACGCGTCGCGGACATCGCGGTTTGATAGTCGAGATCGGTGACCGCCTTCGGATACCCATTCGTGATGAAGATGTCCTTGTAGCCGTCGTTGTCGAAGTCCGCGAAGAGCGCGCTCCAGCTCCAATCCGTGCTCGACACGCCGGCCATACGCGAGATCTCGCTGAAGACGGCGTCGCCGCCATTCGTGACGCCGTTGTTCAGTTGCAGCGAATTCAGCGAGTAGTCGTCGCGAAAGCCTTCGCTGCGCGTCGCCAGCAGGCCGCTGTATGTCAAGAAGCCGGTGACACGTTTGCGGCGGCGCATGTCATGCGGCATCATGTCGGCTTGGATGATGTCGGGCCAACCGTCGTTGTTGAAGTCGGCGATGTCGACGCCCATGCCGGCGAAACTCCCGTGCTTGAGCAGCCGGGCGGCCTTGTTCGTGAAAGTCCCGTCGCGATTGTTGACGTACACGACATCGTTAGGCAGGACGTCGTTGGAGACGTAGATGTCCGGCCACCCGTCTCCATCCAGGTCCGAGACGACGACGCCGAGGCCGTATCCCGCGTCGCCGACGATGCCCGCCGCATTGGAGACGTCGGTGAATGTCCCGTCGCAATTGTTTCGATAGAGCGCGTTGTGCACACCGAGCGCGCCGGCACGAGGCCCCATCGGAGCGGAGGCGCCGCGCGTGAAGTCCTTCGGCGAGTTGTTGAGCACGAAGAGATCGAGGCAGCCGTCGCGGTTGTAGTCGAAAAAGACCGACTGCGTCGTGAAGTTCGTGTCGGCGATGCCGTACTTCGCCGCCGACTCGGCGAACGTTCCGTTCCCCTTGTTGATGAAAAGGAGGTTGGCGCGGTCCGCGGCCCTGGACCACGGCGGTCCGGAAACGGAGACGTAGATGTCGAGGTACCCGTCGTTGTTGATGTCGACCATCGCGACGCCGGTCGCCCAGCGATTCGTTTCGACTCCCGCGCGCTCGGTGATGTCCTCGAAGCGCATGTGCCCTTTGTTCCGGTACAGGCGACTCGAGACCATGTTGCCGGCAAAGAAGATGTCGGGGAGCCCGTCGTTATCGACGTCTCCGACCGCGACGCCGGCGCCGTTGTACACATAGACGTCGCTCTGGACGTTGAGCGAGTCGTTCGTGGTGATGGTATTGGCGAAGGTGACGCCAGTCTGTTCGGGGCTCAGGAGCTCGAATACCGGTTTCTCCCGCGGCCCGCAACTCGTTAGGGCGAGCGCGAGCCATATCAACCGCAGAGGACGCAGAGGGCGCCGAGGAAAAGACAAAAGACGCATGAAGGTTTTCTTCTTATTGCCTTTGTTGTCCTCCGCGGCGTCCTCTGCGTCCTCCGCGGTCGAGAGAGGATCGATGAATTGCCGAGGCGGCGCAGACAGGTGAGAGTAACGTTCGGGGCCGGGGCGAGCGCAAAGAGAAGCCACGCCACACACCTCATGTCAAGAGACCGACGCCACACTAGTTTCCATGGTGGCTGATTGAACGCTGGTCCCATCGCGAGGGAGTGCTCCGCATGAACCGACCGTTGCCCATTTCGCGCGTCATCAACCTCATCCCCGACACGTCGCAGCGGCTCTGGTCGATCGATGTGGGCCAAGCGCGACGACGTCTGCTCGCGAACGATGTCGACCCGGTGCTCGCCATCGACGGATCGTTCGCCCTCGTCGCGCAGGACGGCGAGCGCGTCGTGCTCGCCCGAAGTCTCGACCGACCCCTGCGCTACTTCCTGGCGAAGGCGGTCGACGGACCGGCCCTGATCGTCGCCGAGCGCATCGACGAGATTGCCGGCGAACTGTCGCGCCATGGCTGGGCCGATCAATTCCATCCCAGCTACACTCGCATGGTCCCCGCGCACCACGTGACGACGCTGCGCCTGGTCGGCTGCCCCGATCCGAATCCCGTCCATCGGCGATTCTTCGATCCACCGCGCGGCACGCTGCCTAACGATCTCGACCTCATCGGCCGCCATTACATCGAAGCGCTCTACGACGAGCTCCGACGCTGGCTCGGGGCACAGGACCCGGCCGCGCCGATCGGCGTGCCGTTCTCGGGAGGAATCGACAGCGGCGCGGTCCTTCTCTGCCTGTACCAGCTGCTGCTGAACGAGGGGCAATCGCCGGCGCGCCTCAAAGCCTTCACCCTCTCGGTGGACGGCGAGGGCGACGATGCTCGGCAAGCCAGAGAATTCCTCTCTCGCGTGCAGCTCGAGATGCTCGGAGAGACAATCGAAGCACCGGCGAGCATGCTCGACCCACTGCGCGCCGTGGCCGTGATCGAGGACTACAAGCCGCTCGATGTAGAGTGCGCGGCCGTCAACCTCGCCCTGCTGCGGGGGATTCGCGAGCGCTATCCCGACTGGCGGCTACTGGTCGACGGAGATGGTGGTGACGAGAACCTCAAAGACTATCCGATCGAGGCGAACAGCGAGCTCACGATTCGGAGCGTCGTGAACAATCGCCTGCTGTACCAGGAAGGCTGGGGCGTCGACTCCATAAAGCATTCGCTCACATACTCGGGCGGCTACAGCCGGGGTTGCGTGCGCAGCTACGCCTGCGCGCGCGAGCACGGCTTCGAGGGATTCAGTCCGTACACGCGGCCGGCGGTGATTGCCGTCGCGGAAGCGATTCCCTTCGCCGAGCTGACACGCGGGTCCCACGAGCTACTGTATGCGCTCAAGGGCGAGATCGTCTCGCGTGGAGTGCGCGCGGTGCTCGGGCTCGAGATGCCTGTCTTTCTCAAGCGACGCTTTCAGCACGGGTCAGTCGCGGCCGCCGACGTCGCGCGGATCTTCCCGCAAGACGAGCTGCGCTACCGGCGCCACTTCGAGGCGTTGAACGGACAGCCAATGCTCGCGTGAGCGCGCCGGCCCCGTCCACGCTCGCCGGTCGCGACGCCGACCGGCGCATTCGCGCCCTTCGCCCGCCAAAGCCGTTCGTCGATCCATACATGGCTCACGGCTCGGTGATCGACGAGGAGCGACTGCCTAACGGCAAGGTGGAGCGTGCCCTCACGATCTTCCTCGCCGGCGCCGAGTGCCCCTTCACCTGCAGCTTCTGCGATCTGTGGAAGTACACGACCGACACTCCGACCCCGCCGGGGGCGCTGCCGGGGCAGATTGAGCAAACGTTGAAGACGCTCGACCGGCCGTGGCCCGAGCGTCTCAAGCTGTACAACGCGAGCAACTTCTTCGACCATCGCGCGGTGCCGCTCGGCGACGTGCCGGCCGTCGCGAAGCTCGCCGAGCCATTCGCGGGCGTCACGGTGGAGTCGCACGTGAATACTATTGGCCGGGAGACGCTTGCTTTTGCGAGCCAACTCTCCGGACAACTCGAAGTGGCCGTGGGTCTCGAGACGATACATCCGGTTGCGGCGACGCGCCTCAACAAGCGACTCGACCTCGCGCGCTTCGACTCGGCGGCGCGCCTTCTCGCCGATCACGCGATCGACCTGCGCGTGTTCGTACTGCTCGGCGCGCCCTTCGTGCCGGACGAGGAATCGGTCGCGTGGACAGTGCGGTCAGTCGAGTACGCGGTCGAAAGGGGTGCGTCAGTGGTGTCGATTATCCCCGTGCGTGGCGGAAACGGCGAGATGGAACGACTACAAGCGTTAGGCGAGTTCACGCCGCCGACGCTCTCGCAACTCGAGGATGCGCTCGCCGACGCACTCCAGTTCACCGGCGCTGTCGTCACCGCCGACCTCTGGGACGCGGAGCAGCTTCCCGGTTGCGATCGGTGTCGGTCCGAGCGCATCGAGCGGCTGCGGCGGATCAATCTCTCGGGGCGCGCGGAAGCCCGAATCGGCTGTGCCGTATGTGATTGTCATCGCGAGCAGCGTCGCAACGAGGGATCTGCACTATCGTCGATCTCGTCGCGCGGTGGTGCAGCCTCCTCGCTTCGCTCGGAATGACAAGAGATGATGCGATCGTGTGAAGTGGCGATCGTCGGCAGCGGGTTCGCGGGGTCGCTGCTTGCGCGCGTGCTCAACTCGATTGGCTATGACGTCGTGCTGCTCGAGCGGGGGACGCATCCGCGATTCGCGATCGGCGAGTCCTCGACGCCACTCGCCAATCTTTCGCTCGAGCGCATCGCGCGGCGCTACGGCCTCGCCGACTGCTATTATCTGTCGACGCACGGGCGGTGGCTCGCCCACTATCCCAAGTTGCGTCGTGGGCTGAAGCGCGGCTTCACCTTCTACCGCCATCATCCGGACGAGCCGTTCGCCAATCGCGGTCTCGACTCCGAGCGGCTCGTCGTCGCGGCGAGTCCGCGCGACGGGCTGGCGGACACGCATTGGCTCCGCGCCGACGTCGACCACCACTTCGTGCGCGAGGCCATCGCCGCCGGCGTCGACTACCGCGATCGCGTCGCCCTAACGAGCGTCGCGACAGCGGCCGACGCCGTGTACCTTCGCGGGACTCGCGACGGCGCGCCAATCGAGCTCCGTGCGAATTTCCTCGTCGACGCATCCGGATCCGGCGGATTCCTGGCGCGCCAGCTCGGCATTCCATCCGGGCTCGAGCGAACCGAGACGCGCGCCGCGCTCCTGTTCAGCCACTTCGACGGAGTCCGTCTGATGCGCGACGTCGTGCCCGGGCTGCCTGCGGGGCCGTACCCGGACGACTGGGCCGCGGTGCACCACGTGATCGACGAAGGCTGGATGTATTCACTTCGCTTCGATCATGGGACTACGAGCGCCGGGTTTCTGATCACTCCGCGTGGCGCCGCTTCGCTGGGCGCGGAAGCGTCGACGCCGGACGCGCTCTGGCGGGCGCTGCTGGCGCGCTATCCGACGCTTGCGAGCGTTTTCGCGGACGCGACCGCGGCGATGCCGCTCGCCTTTCTGCCGCGAATTCAGCACCGGCTCACGCGCGCCGCCGGCGATCGCTGGGCGTTGATGCCGCACGCGTACGCCTTCGTCGACCCCCTATTCTCGACGGGAATCGCCTGGGGCCTTCGCGCCGTCGAGCGGCTGGGCCTGATGTTCGAGCTTGCTAAACCTCGGCGCCGACTACCGGACGCGAGGGAGCTCGAGCGCTACGAGGCGCGGCTGGCCGCCGAGGCCGACCAGATCGACTGGCTGGTCGCCGGCGCGTACGAAGCGATGACGCACTTCGATCTCTTCACCGCGCAAGCGATGCTGTACTTCGCGGCGGTGTCGTTCGCCGAAGCGAGCCAACGCCTGACCGATGACGAGTCGGTCGCGTGGAATGGCTTCCTCGGCGTCGGTGACGCGGTGTTGGAGCCGCTGCCGCGCGCGAGTCTCGCGAGGTTACGGGCGATCACCGCCCTCGATGGAAATGCGATCACCGCCGAGCGACGCGGCTTCTGCGAGTGGATCGCGCAGGCGATCGCCCCGCGCAACATCGCGGGCCTCGCCGATCCCGCACGGCACAATCTCTATCCGGTCGATTTCGATGTGCTGCTGGAGACTCACGCGCTGCTTGGGATGAGGCGAGAGGAGCTCGAGGCGGCGCTCCCCGCCTTCCGTGGCAGCGCGGGCTTCGGCGGCGCAACTGAAGCGACGGCATAGCCGAGTCGGGAGCGTCCGACGACGATGTCGGAGAGCGCTCTCGCTTCGGTTGCGCCTAAAGACGACTTCATTGTGGCCGTCATCCGCGGCGCGGCCTTCGGCGGATTGCGTCGAAGATCGAGGAATTTCGCGATCGGACCGACGATCGCGAGCGCCAGGAAGGCGGGCGCGGCGGAAAATGCCGTCGGCAGTGGAACGCCACGATCGGCCGCGTAGCGGATGAGCGCCTCCATGATCGCGATGAGCACGGCGACGACGATCTGCTTGCGACGGCCTTTCACGACGGTGCGCGGATCGGTGATCATGAAGAACACGAACAGCTGATACATCGGGCCGGTGAGCGGCGCGATCTCGGGGAGGACGGCCTGACCCAGCGTCGAGGCTCGCAAGGCGCTCAGCACGAGAAAGCTCGCGACGTACGTGAGCGTGATGTGGAGGACGCCGACCCGCGCGGCGATGATGAGCCCGAACGTCCAGATCACGACGTTGGTCGCCAGGTCGTTCCCGAATTGATGGCTGAGCACCGACACGCGATCGGGCGCCGTGAGCAGCAATACCGTGATCGCGAAGTTCGTCGGATTCCAGAGATGGTTGTCGCGGTAGCGCAGAACGTACTTGGACGAGATCGCGAGAAACCCGCCTAACGCGAACGGCCAGAGCGCGGCCCCCTGCGGCTTGGTGAGCAGCGTGAGACTGATCCCGCTGATGTAGGCGCTTTGCAGATTGACGATCTTCCCGCGCTCGAACCAGGAGAGGAGCGCCTCGGTCACCATGCACGCCGCGAGGGCGAGCGCGAGCCGCTCGTAGCCGCCGAACATGTGATAGCCGAACTGCGCGCCGAGCAGCACGACCGTGATGAGAAAGGCGATCAGGTAGCGCGGATCGACGCGTCGCCCCTGGTCCCAGAGACGCGCGATCGGGCCGCGCTCCGCCACCGCCGGACGGATCGTCTCGCTCATGGCGTCAGCGCCGCGGTTCGGTGACAACGACAAAACGATCTATGGTGGGGCGCTGCAAGACTTGCAGCGTCCCTGACGGCCAATGGATGAGCACACGATCGACCCACTCGTGGTGCCCGAGCCCGAAGTGCAGCCGGCGATCGTTCTGGCTCGCGAACCCCGAGCCGCCATCCACGACTCGTCGCTGCCTCAGCTCCCCGGACTCGATCTCGACCTCGGCGCCGATCGCGCTGCGGTTGCTCCGCGTCGCAACGAGCTCGAACGCGATCCAGTGGTTGCTGCTGTCCGGATAGTCGCGATAGAGCACGGCCGGCTGGTTCTGATTCGCGACGATGACGTCGACGGCACCACGGTTGGAGAGATCGGCGAGCGCGACGGCGCGTCCGTCGTAGTCGTCCGTCGCGCCAACGGTCTTCGCGACATCGACCCACCCGGCGGCGCCGCGATTCACGTACACGCGCGACTTCTCGTACCCGGAGAGGCTGGCGTCGCCGAAGGGCGGCCACGTTTTAGCATCCTCGAACAGGCGGCCGTTGGCGCCGGCGATCTTGGACATCCCGTACCAGTAGCTCTTGTGCCGGTCGGCGGAGATGAAGCCATTGGCGACGAACAGCTCATTCGCGCCGTCGTTGTTGAGATCACCGAATTGCGCGCCCCACGCCCACCCGGCATCGGCGATCTGACCGTCGGCGACGTTGTGGAATCGGTTCGACTCCGCCATCTGGTTGAGCCGCAGATTGTTGTTCTGGAACAGATAGCCGCGCTCGGAGATGTTCGTCACGAAGGCATCCAGACGGCCGCGATTGAAGGCGTCGCCTAACGCGACCGCCATCCCGCTCTTGGATTCGCTCTCGAGGCCGGCTTGGGTGAGCACGAAGCGCTGCCCGTGATCGTTGATGTACAGCTCCTCGGGCCCATAGTCGTTCGCGAGATAGATGTCAGGCCAACCATCGCCGTTGAAGTCCGCGGACGCCGCGGCGAGGGACCAGCGCGTGCTGCCGACGCCCATCTTGTCGGTGACGTCCTCGAATCTGCCGCCGCCCAGATTGTGGAAGAGGAGGTTTTTCCCCCCGTTTGTCGCAAACTCGAAGCTGTTGTGCATGATCCGGGTCGTCGTCAGGTGCCACAGATCGATGTCGCTTCTGAAGTAGGCGGTGACGTAGAGGTCGAGAAGGCCGTCGCGATCGTAGTCGATCCAGATCGCGCCGTTGCTGTTCACCCAACGCCGGAGTCCGGCGGCTTCGGTCACATCCTCGAAATGTTCGCCGTCGAGGTTCTTGAAGAGCGCCAGGTATCCATAGCGATACACCAGCACATCCTCGCGTCCATCATTGTCGAAGTCGCCCCAGATGCTGCCCATCGAGACGCCCTCGCCGGGTCGATTCAGGTCGGCGAGCCCGGCGCTTGCCGCGACCTCCGCGAAAGTGCCGTCGTGGCGGTTGCGATACAGGGCATTCGGCTCACCGAATCGGCTGTTGGTGAAGTAGAGATCGGGCCACCCGTCACCGTCGAAATCGGCGACGGAAACCGAAGCCCCCAGCGCCGCGACGTGCGGCTCGATGTTGGCTATCCGCGGATCGAAGCTCGGTCGATGATGGACGAAGCCGACCCCCGCGGCCTTGCTCTCGTCTCGCAGGACGAAGCCCGGATGCGTCGCGTCCGCCGGAGTGCGCAGCGGCCCGCGATCGAGACGCATCGCGAGCAGGATCGCGGTGAAAAATGGGATGGCAATTATGGCGCGACGGATCGCGGGGCGGGGGCGGCGGGGCACACGTAGAGGCTAGCGTCCGGGCATGGTTGGCGAAAGCCGGGATCACGGACGAACGCGAACGCGCGATTGCCCTCTGCTGTCGTCGATAGGCTGTGGCGGAATTGGAGATCTACGGTTTGGACGCGGACAAAGCCGGACAAGGCCGGACACTACCGGACAAAAACCGTGAACGTCTTTGGAAGAAAGAGCGGTACCGATTTCGTCCGGCTCTGTCCGGGGGTGTCCGGCACTGTCCGTGTCCAAGTCGTTGTGCTTGCCCGACTCCTTAGCGCCGAACGATGCGGGTGTCGTACTGTCGCAAATACGCCCGATGCGCGGAGTCCGTGGGATACGAATCGCCTGGCGCGCTCGGATACGCTTTGATCGCGTGGAAGGGTAGGGGACCCACACTCGTCCCGTAGGCCGTATTCAGGTCGGAATCCTTGATCCACCCATCGGTATAGAGCAGGAAGTCGCGCTTCCAGCCCGGCGGCAGCGCCCGCGCCGAGCTTGCATCGAACTCGATCGTCGCCTCGTCTCCCGGGCCCATGACGACGTACATGTCGTCAGGCTGGCGAAGCAGCGGCAGCACGTCGCCGAAGCGGGTGAAGGCGCCGTCGATCGGGCGCCAGGGCGAATCTTTCGCGACGTCGTCGTACGCGAACCAGTACGGTCCGTAGCGGCCGCCTTTGCGATACATCCGCGAAAATCCGCGGAAGTGGAGATCGGCGGAGATAGGCGACAAGGTCGTGAGCTTCACCGGACTGTGCGCGGCGTCGGCGGCGACGAAGGCTTGATCCCAGTAGATCTGCATGTTCGTGCGAATGCGCACGTGGTGATCGGCGGTCGGGAACTTGCCCGCGAGATCGATCACCAGCGTCTTGTCTTTGCCCGACGGAAAGCCGATGTCGGCGATGGCGGTGCGCCAGTGACCGCTCGCGTCGCGCACTTGCAGTGAAGGCGACTGGACCTTGATCGCCGACTGCTGCGAGAGGGCGACGTTGATGCTCGCGTCCGTCGGATAGATCCAACCGCGCAAGAAGAGAAAGGATCCCTCTTTCCCGGCATCGTCTCCGAGGTCGAGCACGAGATCGTGCGGCTCGACGACGCCCTGGTAGCGCGTTGGCTCGAGATTCGACACGTAGACATCGTCTCTCTCTCGCAAGGCGGGGAGCACGTCGTCGCCGTGATCGTCGACGGCGGAGCGGGGCAGATGCTGGGTCGCGACCCGAAACAGACGCGGCGTCACCGGACCGGGTGGTACGAAACGCTCATCGACGAACACGTCCACCGAATCGGGATGGTCGACGGCGACGAGCTGCACCTGATCGGCGTACGCGGTCTCCCAGAGCTCTTCGGTGAGCTGGAGGACGTAGCGGCCGTCGCGCGGCGCGAGCGCCTCTCCGGGAATGCGCACATACTCCTGCGACGCGCCCGCCGGCGCGAAGGCGCTGCCACCGCCCATCAAGCCTAACGGCATCCCGAGCGCGCTCCGCCACATCGCGTCGGTCACGAAGCGGAAGCGCTTCCCGTCCCAGGTGTACGCGAGCGCGCACGAGCCCTTGAGCATCTCGCTCTCGACGACGTCCTGATCCGAGCCCGGGACATAGATGATTTGCGGGACACCGTTAGGCCATTCGACGCGCAGCACGTCCGCCTTGAGGTGCGGACCGAGGCCGAAGTGCGTCACCCGGCTGGTCGCGACGCGCGTCTGATAGATCTCGCCGGCGCGGAGCTCGAGGCGCGCGCCGATGCCGAAGTCGTTGTTCTTGCCGCTGCCGGTGCGGAGCGCCTTGAGCGCGACGTTGACGGCGAGATTGTTGTTGCCGCCGTCGTTGCGCAGGAGGTGGGTCGCCCCCGCCGCGTCGGCGATGAGCAAATCCTGATCGCCATCGTCGTCGACGTCGGAGACGGCGACCGCCGTGCCGCCCAACGCGCGCACCGCCGCCGGCAGCAACGACGACCGGTCGACGAAGCGACCCGTGCCGTCGTTGTGAAAGAGGAAGACACCGTTCGCGCCCCTGCCCGGCGTCACCGGCGTGCCGGCGACGACGAGATCGAGCCAGCCGTCGTTGTCGTAGTCGACGAACGTCGCCGCGGCGCCGGCACTCTGCCTGACGCCGCCCAACGCGGTCGCCGAGCGTGAGTCTTTGCGAAAGGCCCCGGTGCCATTGTTGAGCCACAGCGTCGGCTCGGCGCCCGGCGCGCTCGCGACGAAGAGATCGAGAAAACCGTCGTTGTTGTAGTCGCCGACGGCGATGGCGCCGGCGCGCGTCGCGCTCGTGAGGCCGCTCTGCGCCGTCACGTCGCTGAAGCGCTGCGCGCCGCCATTGTGGAACAGGGCAACGCTTCCATTGGCGTTCGCGATGACGACATCGATCCGGCCGTCGCCGTCGAAGTCCCCGAACGCGACGTCGCGCGCGTCGCTCATGCCCTCCAGACCGAAGCTCGCCGTCGCCTCCGTGAACGTCCCGTCGAGATTGTTGCGGTAGACGGTCCGCGGTCCGTCGCCGACGAGCAGCAGGTCGAGATCGCCGTCGTGGTCCAGATCGACGAAAATGCCTTTGCGGGCGCCACGCACGTCGCCGATGCCTGCTTTGGCGGTCACCTCCTCGAAGCTGCCGTTGCCGAGATTCCGAAAGAGGTGACCCTTCCCCTCGCCGCCAATGACGAACAAGTCGAGCCAGCCGTCGTTGTCGTAGTCGGCGAACGTGGCGAACGCTGCCCCGTTAGGCAGTGCGATCCCGGACGCGGGCGTCACGTCGCGCACGAAGCTACCACGAACACGCAAGAGATGCGGCTGTCGCTTCCCCGGGGACGCGACGGACAGGAACAGGTCGTCGGTTCCGTCGCCATCCACGTCGCCGACGGCGAGAGCGACGGGCGTCGGCGCCGCCGGTGCGGCGCTCTCCCCCGTTTCG
>DATBHD010000234.1:0-3061 GCA_036557635.1 Gemmatimonadaceae bacterium | reverse complement strand
GTACTGCGCGGGTGTGGTCGCACGCAGCGTGTCGCCGCGAGCGAGGGGCCGCACAACGGGCATGTAGTCGTCGCCGCCTACTTTCATGATCAGCGTTCCGCCGAGCGTTATCGCTGAGAAGGAGACGGGCCGGCCGCGAGGGTCAGTTACGAAGACGCGAAGTGGCCACGCCGCGGATGGAGACTGTCGGCCGACGTCGGTACTAATTCCGAGCGCGAGCACGAAGACTGTGAATCGGAACATGAGATTTCTCCACTGTGCGGGAGCGGCATCGTCCAAGCCTCCGACAAAGGGAATACGGATTCCACGGATGCAACAGATCGAACGGATCGCGCGTCGAGCGTGCACATCTCCTCGACACGAACTCGGGGAATTGCTTATAACGGCACACCGCTGAGTCACAGACACCAGGTGCAACCACCACCGATGCCAAAGCCGTTCACAAGAAATCATCCGGCTCGTTGTGCGCTGCGGCGTCCCGTCCAAGGAGCGATCCGTCAAATTCGTAGCATCCGTGAAATCCGGGTTCCCTTTGTCGGCGTGGCGAGATCTTCGGAACCCAAGCCACATGTTTGCCATTCGGCGCCCGACACGCCAGTTTCCTGTCGCCTCGCATGTTGAAAATCACACCATTTCATTCGCGGACCGCCCCCCTCGTCCAGGCGCAGACCTGGCGTCGCTGGGCGGGCCATCAGGTCGCGAGCGCGTACGAGCCGCACCCCGACCGCGAGTACGCGGCCGTGCGGAGCGCCGCCGCGCTCTTCGATGTCTCGCCGCTCAAGAAATACCTCCTCCGCGGCAAGGACGCCGTACGACTCCTCGACCGCATGGTCACGCGCGACGTGAACAAGTGCGCGATCGGCCAGGTGATGTACACCCCGTGGTGCGACGCGCGCGGGAAGGTCATCGACGACGGCACGATCAGCCGACTCGGCGACACGACCTTCCGCCTAACGAGTGCGGAGCCCAACCTGCGCTGGCTCACGCTCAACGCCACGGGCCTCGACGTTTCTATTGAAGAGATCTCGGATCGGGTCGGGGCTCTCGCCCTGCAGGGTCCGCTCTCGCGCGAAATCTTGTCGTCTGCGTCGCCCGCCGACTTTTCGAAGCTCAAATACTTCCGACTCGTCGATACCACCATCTGCGGCATCCCGGTCACCATCTCCCGCACCGGCTACACGGGTGACCTGGGCTACGAGATCTGGGTGGACGGGCCGCGCGCGGTGCCGCTCTGGGACGCGCTCATCGAGGCGGGCACGCCGTACGGGATCACTCCCGCCGGCATCTGGGCGCTCGACATCGCGCGCATCGAGGCGGGGCTCATCATGCTCGACGTCGATTATCACTCCGCTCATCGCGCCGTCATCCCCGACCAGCTTTCCTCTCCGCTCGAGATCAACCTCGCCTGGACGGTGAGCACGGAGAAGGGACCGTACAACGGCCGGCGCGCGCTGCGTGAAGAGAAGGCGCGCGGATCGGCGTGGGGATTCGTCGGGCTCGACGTGCGCTGGGAATCGCTCGAGAAGATCTACGCCGAGCGTCACCTCCCGCCGCAACTCCCGACGGTGGCGTGGCGCACGAGCGCGCCGGTCTACCGCGGTGGCAAGCAGGTGGGCTACGCGACGAGCGGCTGCTGGTCGCCGCTCCTCAAGAAATACCTCGCGCTCGCGCACATCATGGCGCCGCACTTCGCGCCGAACACCGAGGTTCAGCTGGAGGTGACGGTGGAGCACCGGCGCAAGCTCGCCGACGCAGACGTTAGGCAGCTTCCGTTCTACGATCCCGAGCGGAAGAAGAAATGACGGCGCCGGCGCGGCAGCGGAACAATCGCTACGACGCAATTGTGATAGGCGGCGGGCACAACGGGCTCGTCGCCGCGGGCTATCTCGCGCGCGGTGGCAAACGCACCATCGTGCTCGAGCGCCGTCCACTCGTCGGCGGCGCGGCGGTGACCGAGGAGATCTTCCCCGGTTTCAAGTTCTCAGTCTTCTCATATGTCGTGAGCCTTCTCCGCCCCGAGATCATCCGCGACCTCGATCTCCCGCGGCACGGGCTCCAGATCCTTCCGCTGGAGAGCACGGTCACGCCGCTCGACAACGGGGACTACCTCGCGGGCTGGGCCGACCCCGACGAGACGCGGGAGGAGCTCGCGCGCCACTCGCCGCGCGACGCCGAGTCGGCGGTGCTGTTCGGGCGGCTGATGCAGCACATGGCGATGGCGGTGAAGCCGATTTTGGGCATGGTGCCGCCGGACCCTACGTCGCTCGCGCCCTCCGACCTCAAGGGTCTCCTCAAGCTCGGCGGGCACATGCGCTCGTTAGGCGCGGAGCGATTTCACGCGCTGTACAAGCTGATGACGATGAGCAGCGCGGATTATCTGGACGAGTGGTACGAGTTCGATCCGCTCAAAGCAACCAAGTCGGCGAGCGGCATCATCGGCACTTTTCTCGGACCGCGCTCGCCTGGGTCCGCGTACGTGCTCCTCCATCATTACATGGGGGAGATCGACGGCGCGTTTCGCGCCTGGGGATTTCAGAAGGGAGGCACGGGGGCGATCAGCGAGTCGATCGCGGGCGCGGCGCGCGCCCTGGGCGCGGAGATTCGAACCGATGCCGCCGTCGAGCGCGTGATCGTGCGCGACGGACGCGCGACGGGGGTGGCGCTGGCGAACGGCGACGAGATCTCCGCGCCGATCGTCGTGTCTGGTCTCGATCCGCGGCGGACCTTTCTCGAGCTGGTGCCACCTAACGAGCTGCCGGACGATCTCGTCGAGACGGTGCGGCGCTACAAGTTCCGCGGCTCGTCGGGCAAGGTGAACCTGGCGCTCAGCGGGCTGCCGGATTTCACCTGCATGCCGGGCGTCGGCCGGCATCTCCGGGGCGCGATGTCGATCAGCCCGAGCCTCGAGTACCTCGAGCGGGCGTACGATGACGCCAAGTACGGGAACTTCTCGCGCAATCCGTACATGGACATCGTGATTCCGTCGATGATCGACCCGGGGATGGCGCCCCCCGGGAAGCATGTGATGAGCATCTTCGTACAGTACGCGCCGTACGACCTC